>JACMJP010000380.1 GCA_014380545.1 Chitinophagales bacterium
ATGGGTGGAATAATTATTTTGCTTGCATTAATTATTCCTACAATTTTATTTGCCGATATTTTAAATATTTATGTGATACTCATGCTCATCGTAACGATATGGATGGGTGGTATCGGATTCCTTGATGATTATATAAAAGTATTTAGAAAAAATAAAGAAGGATTAAGGGCAAAATTTAAATTACTCGGGCAAATTGTTCTTGGGTTCATTGTAGGCCTGGTATTATATTTTTCTGATGATATTAAATTAAGAGACTTCAGTACTATTTATGTTTATGAAGTTGAGAATGGAGAACCTGCAGGAAGACCAATTGAATCTTATCCCAGTAATGAAGTGCGGTTAGAAGCAAATGGTATGTTGGATGCAAATGGTACACATTTCTTATCGCACGACACAAGATCAACTAAATCAACAATTCCATTAATAAAGGATAATGAATTTGATTATGAATGGTTAGTTTCTTTTTTAAGTGAGGATACACAAAAAATTGTTTTTCCGATCGTATTTGTGCTCGTCATTATTTTAATAATTACAGCAGTATCAAATGGTGCGAATCTCACAGATGGACTTGACGGGCTTGCCGCAGGAACATCCACATTCATAATGCTTACACTTTTAATTTTCTGTTATGTTGCAGGTAACGTAATTCTTGCTGACTATTTAAATATTATGTACATCCCGGATTCGGGAGAGTTAGTTGTTTTCTCTGCAGCATTTATTGGCGCATGTATTGGCTTTTTATGGTACAACGCATTTCCTGCACAGGTATTTATGGGCGATACAGGAAGCCTTGCATTGGGAGGAATTATCGCATCGCTTGCAATTATTATCCGCAAGGAATTATTAATTCCTGTTTTGTGCGGAGTTTTTTTAGTGGAAAATTTAAGTGTATTAATCCAGGTGAGTTATTTCAAATTCACAAAAAGAAAATATGGTGAAGGCAGAAGAGTTTTTTTAATGAGTCCGCTGCATCATCATTATCAGAAGAAAGGAATGTTTGAAACGAAAATTGTAATTCGTTTCTGGATCGTCACAATATTATTAGCAATTGTTTCCATCGTAACACTGAAAGTTAGATGATGCAGAAAAAAATAGTCATAATAGGATCAGGCGAAAGCGGCACCGGCGCAGCAATTCTTGCGAAGCGGAAAGGTTATGACGTATTTGTTAGCGATAAGGGGGAAATAAAAGACATTTATAAAAATAAATTAATAAAGGAAGGAATTGCATTTGAAGAATTAAATCATAACTATGAAATTATTTTTTCTGCTGATGAAATAATTAAAAGCCCCGGTGTTCAGGAAAAATTCGAAGTGATGAAAAAAGTGCGGGAAAAAAACATCCCTGTAGTTGGTGAAATAGAATTTGCATGGAGATATTGTGAGGGAAAAGTTGTTGCAATTACGGGAAGCAATGGTAAATCAACATGTACATCACTTACCTATCATTTATTAAATAAAGCAGGATTAAATGTTGCCATTGGAGGAAATATCGGGATCAGCTTTGCAGAATTAATTGCAAATGGTAAACATGATTATTATGTTTTGGAGATAAGTAATTTTCAATTAGATGATGCAATCACATTCAAACCATATATCGCCATTTTATTAAATATTACTCCCGATCATTTGGATTCTTACAATTATGAATTTGAAAAATATATTGATTCAAAATTCAGAATTACAATGAATCAAACTGCAGATGATTATTTTATTTGGTGTGCAGATGATGAAGTGATTAAAGAAAACCTGCAAACGCACACATGCAATGCGACTCAATTAACATTTACATTAAATAATGATCCGCACAATAGTGCATGGATAGAAGATTCTACTATAATTATTCAGTTCAACCAAAACAGAACCACAATGACAATTAACGAATTAGCATTACAAGGCAGACACAACCGTTACAACAGCATGGCTGCTGCAATTGCGGGACAGGTACTCGAAATTAAAAGCGAAACCATTCGTGAGAGCATGATGGATTTTAAAGGATTAGAACATCGTTTAGAATTTGTTGCAAAGGTGCACGGAATTTCTTTTATCAATGATTCAAAAGCAACAAATGTAAACAGTACATGGTATGCTTTGGAAAGTCAATCTTATCCTGTTATCTGGATTGCAGGCGGAGTTGATAAAGGAAATGACTATGCATTATTAAATGACATGGTGAAGCAAAAAGTGAAAGCAATTGTTTGCCTTGGTATTGATACAAGAAAATTGCATGAGTCATTTTCAAAACAAGTTGATTTAATTGTAAATACTGAAAACATGGAAGATGCGGTACAAATGGCATATCGCCTTGGAAAAAATGGAGATGTTGTTTTATTATCTCCGGCATGTGCATCATTTGATCTCTTTGAAAATTATGAAGACAGGGGAAATCAATTTAAACAAAGAGTGAGAGAATTATAAAAGTGGACGATTCCTTATATCAATAACCATCTATTAATAAATTGACAATTAATAAAATTAATAAATGTCTACCTCAATTCAATTTCTGCTTAGCAAAATAAAAGGCGACCGTTATATCTGGTTCATTGTTTTTGCATTGTCCGTATTCAGTATTCTTGCTGTATATTCAAGTACAAGAAGCCTGGCATTTAGCAGCCAGGGGGGAAATACGGAATACTATTTAATTAAACATACTGCAATTTTATTTTTCGGGATTTTTTTAATGTATTTATGCCATCTCATTCCTTATAAATACTATTCAAGAATTTCGCAACTATTAGTAATTCTTTCAGTTCCATTATTAGTTTATACTTTGTTTTTTGCTGCAGATGTAAATGATGCTGCCCGCTGGATAAAGTTGCCTGTAATTAATCTCACTTTTCAAACAAGTGATCTCGGAAGATTTGCATTAATAATGTACACCGCAAGAATGTTATCAAAAAAACAGGAGAATATAAAAAGTTTTAAACAGGCATTTGTTCCGATTATATTACCACCTGTTATCATTTGCGCACTTATTTTTCCAGAAAATTTTTCAACTGCGGCAGTTTTATTTTTCACCTGCATATTATTAATGTTTATTGGCAGGGTAAACTTTAAATATATCATGCTCACTATTGCCGGCGGCGTTTTTCTCATATCAATCATCATTGCATTATCATTTGCATTTCCTGAAGTTGGAAGATTGGGCACATGGAAAGCAAGAATTGAAAGCTTTACAGGTGGAGGCGGTGAAGAACAATACCAGGTAACTCAAGCAAAAATTGCAATTGCGAAAGGAGGAATAATAGGAGTTGGACCGGGTAATTCAACACAAAAAGATTTTTTACCTTTTGCATACTCTGATTTTATTTTCGCAACTATTATTGAAGAATATGGACTACTTGGTGCTGTGTTTTTAATTTTTTTATATCTCGCCTTGTTATATCGTTCTATAAATATTGTAAAGAAAGCACCGAGCAGTTTCGGTGCATTATTAGCCGCCGGACTCGGAATAAGTTTAACTATTCAGGCTCTCATAAATATGGGTGTGGCGACACACTTATTACCAACAACTGGTTTAACATTGCCATTAGTAAGCATGGGTGGAACCTCTTTATGGTTTACAAGTATCAGTATTGGAATTATTCTGAGTGTAAGCCGTGAGGCGGATTTAAATGAAGAGAAAGAAAATTATAAAAATGAATTACCGGAAAATGATAATTTAGAAATTGAGAATTCGAAAGAAAAAAAGGTCGCATAAAACTGTGAAGTAATTTGAACAAACAACTCAACATATTAATTAGTGGTGGCGGAACAGGCGGACATATTTTTCCTGCTATAGCAATTGCCAATGAAATTAAGAGACGAAACCCGCAGGCAAATATCTTATTTGTTGGTGCACATGATAAAATGGAAATGCAAAAAGTGCCTGCGGCAGGATACCCTATTGAAGGTTTGTGGATCAGTGGTTTTAAAAGAGGATTAAGTGCCAAAAATTTATCATTCCCGATAAAATTAATTGCAAGTTATTTTAAGGCAGGAAGTATTGTAAAAAAATTTAAACCGCATGTAGCTGTTGGTACAGGGGGGTTTGCAAGCGGCCCTGCAATTGATGCGGCGTTGAGAAATAATGTGCCAGCTGTGATACAGGAACAAAATTCATATCCAGGGGTAACAAATAAAATATTATCCAGAAAAGCAAAAAAAGTGTGTGTTGCATATGATGGAATGGAAAAATATTTTCCTGCTGAAAAAATAGTTAAAACAGGAAACCCTGTGCGGCAAAATATTGTGTTATGTAACGTAAAACCTGAAAAAGCAAGAAATGATTTTGACCTGGATATAACAGATAAAGTTTTGTTTATTGTTGGCGGAAGTTTAGGAAGCAGAACATTAAATAATTGTATGAAAAATAATTTGCAGAAATTAAAAGATACAAATATTAGTGTGATCTGGCAAACAGGTTCACTCATGTTTAATGAATGTAAATATGCAGCGAAAGGATATCAAAATATTCATGTGTTTGATTTTATAAGTAATATAGATCATGCGTATGCTGCGGCAGATATAATTGTTTCAAGAGCAGGCGCAATTGCTATTTCAGAATTGTGTTTGGTTGGAAAGCCCGTAATTCTGGTTCCTTTTCCTTTTGCAGCTGAAGACCATCAAACAAAAAATGCAATGGCATTAGTAAATGGAAATGCGGCAATCCATGTAAGCGATAAAGATGCACCGCAAAAATTGATACCGGAAGTTATTATATTAATGCAAAATGAAAGCAGAAGAAAAGAACTATCAGAAAATATAAAACAATTCGCAATTGCTGATGCAGCAGAAAGAATTGTTGATGAGGTTTTGAAATTAGTAGAAAATTGAATGGATTTAAATACAGCAAATAGAATTTATTTCATTGGTATAGGTGGCATTGGCATGTCTGCACTTGCCAGATATTTTAATTACAAAGGATGTAAGGTAAGTGGGTATGATAAAACTGAAACAGAATTAACTGACCAGTTAATAAATGAAGGAATGCAAATTCATTTTGAAGATGATATTGATTTGTTAGATAAAGATGCTGATGTTGTTGTATACACTCCGGCCATTCCAAAAACCCATAAGGAATATAATTTTTATGTCAGCAATAATTATCCTGTTTTAAAGCGCAGTAAAGTTTTAGGATTATTAAGTGAAAATAAATTCACAATTGCTGTTGCCGGATCACACGGTAAAACTACAGTGAGCAGTATGATCGCCTGGATATTAAAACATTCGGGTTATGATTGTTCTGCATTTCTGGGAGGAATTTGTGTAAATTTTAATTCCAATTTTGTTGCAGGCGATAACAATGTAATAGTTGCCGAAGCTGATGAATTTGACCGTTCATTTTTACAACTCACTCCTGATATTGCCGTAATTACTTCAACAGATTCTG
>JACMJP010000381.1 GCA_014380545.1 Chitinophagales bacterium
CATACAAAAATGCATGGTTGTGTAAAAGCAGAATTCATTGTTGAACCTGATTTACCGGCAAATCTTAAAGTTGGGGTTTTTAGTGAAGCAAAAACATATCATGCATGGGTTCGTTTTTCAAATGCGAGCACAGTTCCAAAACCAGATAAGAAGAAAGATGTGCGGGGTGCCGCAATTAAACTCATGAATGTTCCCGGTGAAAAAATACTAAATGATGAAGCCCTGCAAAAAACCCAGGATTTTTTATTGATGAGCAGTGAAACATTTTTTTCAAAAAATGTAAAAGAGTTTAGTAAGTTATTATCTGCTGCAACATCAAAAAATAAATTAAAACTCCTGCTCTATTTTTTAAACCCCATGCATCTCCCGTTATTAAAAAGATTCGGTAAAACAAATATACCTTGTTCAAATCCGTTAAATATTCCTTATTGGAGCACACAACCTTATCAGTTTGGAAATACATCAACTGCTGTAAAATATTTATTAAAGCCATCTGCTGACAATAAAATTGTAATTGAAGATTTAACTGATAAGAATTATTTGCGCTACAATCTTGCACAAACATTAAATAATAACACTGCAGCCTTTGATTTTTATATCCAGTTTCAAACGAATGCTGACACAATGCCAATTGAAGATCCTACAATCCCATGGGATTCACAATATGTAAAAGTTGCTACATTAAAAATTCCCGCTCAACAATTTGATGCAAAAGAGCAAATGGATTTTGGCGATAATTTATCTTTTAATCCCTGGCATACATTGCCCGCACACAGACCGCTTGGCAGTTTTAACAGGGTACGCAAAAGAATTTATGAAGCCTTGTCAAACTTCAGGCATGTTGCAAATAATTTACCTGTGTTTGAACCACAGGACTCAGATGATTTTCTTGCAAACACAAAAAGTTATATTCCAAAAACAATTGAAAGCCCGGTTCCTTCAGAAAAAATTTTGACAGAAACTTCTGAGGTCATTGTGCATTGCGCAAAAGAAGATGCGTTTAAATTTATTTCAAGCAATAATGAATTACCATTATGGTTAAAAAAATCAGGTCCCATTGCTCAGGCAAAAACAGTTGAGATTATTAAAGGCCCTTATAATTTCGTGGGTGCACAACGCAAAGTTATTTTTGATAATGGTGATAATATTACAGAGGAATTAATGAGCTTTAATATGTATGCAAATTATTCTTATCGCATTGCTCAATTCAGCGATTTTTTAAAACATCTTACAAATGCTGCTTATTCTCAATTCTGGTTCGACACTGTGAAAGATAAAACCCGAATCAGGTGGGTATATAGTTTTACGTACAAAAATTTTTTAGGGAGGATAGTTCTGAGCTTGTTTCTTTTATTCGTATATAAAAAATGGATGAAAAATTCACTCAAAAATGCGAAAGGCGTATTAGAAGACGGTGCATCATAATTATATTGTACAGATATATCTTACGGTAGTAATTGAAGGAAAGAAAAAATAAGCTCCTCCCCTGATAGTTATAAATCGCTGCAATCCTTTTACTGTTTTATTCACCGGGCAACTTTGAATTGTAAAATTTTGTTCTTGTGCATCAACCGGATTTTCCCTCACACCAATGATTGGATCAGGATCGTTATATAATTCTTTCACCTTCGATGAATTTCCCCAGGTAAATTGAACTAATTCAAATTGCCTGCTAATGTCTGCATTAAAACAATTAAATAATAATCCAACTTCACCATTCGGTTTTGTATTGGTTGGTGAGCCCTCGTATGGGTCACCATATAATCTTGCCCTGCGCATAATTCTGTGTTTTTTTGTTAAGTGAAGAGATTCTTTAATTCTGTTATCTTCAAAATTATCTCTCGGGTTACATCTTCTTAAATGTGATCCGTAAGGACATTTCAATCCGTCTTTATCATGTTTTGCATAACCAAAATCATTATCATCGCTCATAAGTTCAGGATCTTTATCAGGAAATTTTGTAATGGGTGCACCGCTTGGCCAACGCCCAACCATCTTGGATGCTAACCTTGTACTCTCCAGTTCATTTATTGAACCATCCTCATTTTTTGTTTTATCATTCATGAAATTCCAGAACGCATTTACATCTTGTTCCATTTGCCGCATCACTAAATAACTCCCGTTTCTTCCCAAATCTTTTTTACCACTTCCACCCGCATCTGCAGCAAGCAAATTCATATCACCCTGTTCATCAGAAATTAATGGTGCATCAGGATACACATTATATTCATTTTTATATCCGATAATAAATTCTCCTGTATTAATGATATCATCTTGTGGTCCAAATCTTCCGCTTCCTTTAATTATGGGTTGAGATATTCCGTCTCTAAATCCGAAATGTTCTTTATTAAATGGTAGCGTTTGTCCATCAATAAAAAATACTTCAGCAAGACCATGTCCTTCATATTGTTTTTTTAATTTTTCATAATGCTGCATACAGGTTTCTTTGTCTTTACCAAAAACCATTAAAGAAATATGTACCGGAGCATTATGATCTCCTCCCCATCTCCAATGTTCCGGTGCGCTGTTTCCATCATCGCCTAAAATTCTTTTACGATGTTCCGTAACCATTCCTTCCCGGAATTCCGCAGAAAATGTTTTCACATTTTCATCAACCATACCAAGAGCAGAAAGTCCTTTTGCTGTGAATGCAATATTTAATGAAGTATCTAATAGTTTTGTTTTATCATCAATATATTCTGCAGTAGTTAAATCTTCCGCTATTGAAGAAATCCATTGTTTTGCTTTTGCCGCATCATGCACCTGCAAAAAAACATATCTTGAATACATCATGTGGCTATAACCCCGAATGATGTAACCCTGAATATCTTCTAATTCCAAAATTTCCATTGCTGTTTTATTTATATAAGTTTAAGAAATTTTTTTGCCTGTCTTTCTGATAATGTTTTTCTGAGTTTCGTTCTTATTAATGAATTATTATTTACATTTTTAATAGATAAGTGCGGATA
>JACMJP010000382.1 GCA_014380545.1 Chitinophagales bacterium
CCTGATTCATAGAAAAGCGTATTTAATTCAACGCTTTTGATATGATAACCATAAATAGGGTCATAATAATAAGTAGGGGTACAATATTGGGCATATGTTTTTTCTGTATTAAAAAAAACTAATGCTGTTAAAGAGAGGAGAACAAGTAAAAATCTTTTCATGCTTGGTTATTTAGTTTGTAAAAAGCCACCGCTAAAGTTACTAAAGAAATTTTATGGAATAAAAAAAATATACGAACATATGACTGTGAAATTACAGTTCTCGGATAATAAACCATTATTTCAGATATAAAAACAGAAAGCCCCCAAAGTTATACGGGGGTTTTCCTGATGTATTAGAATTAAAATTTATTTAGTCAGTACAATTTGTTTTGTAAATTGTTCATCATCAGCAGTAACTTTTAATTGATAAACGCCATCTGCAAAACTGCGCATATCAATTTCATAAGCACCTGTCTGAATAACCCCCGGAGCAAGTGTCCAGATCGTTTCGCCAAGGATATTTACAAGTTCAAACTGCACATCATGTGTATTTGCAAAATTTACATCCACTACTGTAATGCCTGATGTTGGGTTAGGATACACCTGTGTTGCATTTGCAAGTTCGGTATCTTCTATTGCATCATCAATTACTGAAACAGTTGTTGTATAAACATCTTCACCGCAACTGTTACTAACAGTAAGTGTAACGGTGTAAGAGCCCGCAGCATCATAACTATGACTTGGATTTGCGATTGAAGATGTTGTAGCATCTCCAAATGTCCACTCATAGGTAGCACCACCAGTTGATGTGTTTGTAAATGTAACTGAAAGGCCTACAGCTGTATAAGTGAAACTTCCGGTAGGAGAGTAATTTACTGTAACAGTTAAGGCATCCGTAGCTGAACAACCTGTAACAGGGTTTGTAACTGTAACAGAGAAAGTACCTGTTTCAGTAACTACAATTGTTTGTGTTGTAGCACCTGTACTCCATGCATAAGTTGAACCCGGGTTACCTGCATCAATTATATGCTCATCGCAAATGGTAACGTTTGGTCCAAGGTTAACAAGTGGAGTTGCAAGTGAAGTAATAACCGAAGTAAACAAGTCATTTGTTTCATCACCGTCACCGCTGAAGGAAGTCCAGACAGACAGGTCATGATCCCCTGTTCCTGAAAAATCACCTAAAGTTGTGAATGTATATGTATCAGAAGCGCCTGATTCAAGGGGACCAGGATAAGTTTCTGATACAGGAGTAAATGCATCAATTTGATAATTAACCGGAACATTCTCTATAGAGGTAGGTCCAAAGTTGGTTATCTCAATAGTGATAGTTTCATCACTGCCCAATCCGCAACCACTTTCAGGAGAGAGCAGGTCAGTAACACCTACATCAACTGGAGCACACAGTTTCAAATAATCAATCATGTTTCTGTGCATGTTCTGTCCTTCTTCAGGTGCATAGTACCAGTATTCCGGTGAATATAACTGTGAGAACATAACCATTCCATCTCCCCATGATTTTTCAGCCAATAGATCGTAACCGGAAAAATCTTCTTCAAATAATAAAGTGTAATCGCCAGATAACTGACCATACCCCATAAAATCCCCTGAATATTCAGTAAATACAGGAGTAAAAGGACCTACAAATACCGGGTGTGTCGCATCCACTGCAGTAACATCGTATGAGTAATAGTAGTTGGTCATTTCAACGCCATCGAATCCAAGATCCATACTGGCGATTTCATATTGGCTTGCATTCAATAACAAGTTACCGCCGGATTCAACCCATGCCTGCACAAGATCTAGGTTATTATCAAGGAATGATTTTAATTCAGTTCCATGATCACCACCGCCATTCAGATAAATGAAGCAATTGTCTTCGTTAAATACATCCATTGGATCTATTGTTTCAAAATAATCAAGTGTCCATGAACCTGATCCAAATACATCATCCATTGCACTTCCATACTCATAACCATAGAATGGTTCCCATCCTGAGAAATTGGAATATATCAAATAAGCACCTGTTCCACTAATAGGCGAAAGATTCAGCACATCATTACAAGTACTGTCATTTGAAATGTCCTCATCAGACTCAAGTTCTGTCCATGCACAAATATTGTGTATGCCATCAGTAGTAAAGGCATCTGTTGTTGTTATGAAGGTAAATAATACTTCATCACCTGCATTTAAAGTTACACCACTATAAGGTTCAGTAACAATTGCGCCGCCGTCAACCTGATAAGAAACATCAAAATCATCCTGTGGTAATGTGCCAAGATTTTCTATTAGCACACTTACTGTTTCTGTTGTAGTGTAATCCACGGACGCCAGCTCAGGAGCCTCAATAGAAGTAGCAGCCATATCATTGGCATACGGATCCTGGATATTGATATTGTCAATAGCAACACCGTCATATCCTGTAAAGAAGGTTGATGCAAAGAAAAATCTGAACTGCACATTCGGTTCGCCAGCAAGGGCAGTAATATCATGCATTGCATGAACCCATCCACCGCTTGATCCTACCCATGCTGAATCATATGTAAATGTGATTGGATCGTATCCAAAAGAGTAACACTGACCAGTGTACCAGTTTTCATAATCATCACCGGTTTCATAATCCACAACATCCCATGAAGCACCACCATCTAATGAATATTCTAATCTTGCTCCATCCCAGAAGTCCGGAGTTGCCCACCAGATATCAAACTCTATATAAGGTAATACTAAAGAAGTAAGGTCAAAACAAGGTCCCTGGATATAAGATTGTTCACCGTAATCATAGTCACCCAAAAGATCAGTAGTCCATGAGTTTACACTTAAAGGAGTAGCATCAGGTGCACCAATAATTACAAAACTTTCAGGGTCACCTAATTCCCATGTGCTGCTTGTTCCGCCAGTAAACCAACTGCTTGCACCGGTTTCAAAATCCTGATAATAAGGAAATGAAGAAATAGTAAGATAACTATTTACAGCTTTATCAGCAGTATCATTAGCAACAATGAGGTCTCCCGGCATCTCTGTCCATGCTATAATTTCATGTAAACCTGTTGTGAAAGGGAAAGGAATAAGGAATGTGAAATCTGCTATATCACCTGAAGCGATAGTATCCTCATAGAAGGCAGTATATACAAGCCCGCCATCTACCTGGTATTTAACCGGTATGTCTGTTTGATCAAGGAATCCATAGTTTGCTATTTTAACAGAAACTGTAGTTAATCCCAAGTCGCAACCGTCATCAGGGTCGGTAATTCCAAGTACACCCAGATCAACATCTGCCAGTGTACATGTTGCTTGGTATTGAAAGATGCTCGCTCTCATATTAAAAGCTTCAGCAGCAGGTAACTGGTAGGCACTTGGTGTCATTCCACCGAATATTACCCTTCCTGCTCCCCATTCTTTTTCTGCCAGTATAATTCTATCAGGATTATAGGTATCATGAATAAGAGGTATAATATCGCCACCTGAAACGCTGGCATAACCTAAAGTACCTGTCCAGCTTGTTCCTGTGGGTGTAAAATAATAATTAAATATAGGGTGTTCAGTATCTGTTGCTTCTCCATTATATGTATACCAGGAATAATCAAGGGAAACACCGCCAAACAGGAAGTCCATTCCATCTCCTGAATAAGGTGCAGAGGTCATAGTTAAATGACCTCCTGAAGCTACCCAGTTTTGCACAGTAGTTTCATTGCTTTGAAGGAATGTTTCCAGTTCTTCAGACATATCAGCACCTCCATCAATAAAAATAAAGCATGTTCCAGTTCCGAATACAACAGCAGGATCTAAGGTTTCAAAATATTCGGTTGTCCATTCTCCTGAACCGAATACAGAATCCATTGCGGCACTATTTGAATTCGTAAAAAATGGCTCAGAGCCTCCATAAATATTAGAGTATAAATAATATGCTGCATCACCGGATATTGGCTCCAGGTTTGAAACAACAGTATATAGTGTATCATTCGGATGATATTCATCAATAGCAAGAGATGTCCAGATCTTCACATCATAATCTCCATCAGTACCGAAATCTGCCGTAATAGTAAATGGGATATCAACAGATTCGCCAAAAGAAAGCGGGTCTCCAGTGTAAGGTTCAGATATAGCTGCGCCACCGTCAATCTCATAGAATACACTGAATACCGACTGGTCATTTAAACCAACATTCGTAACGTTTACAATTATAGTTTCAGTAGAGGTAAGAGATGGCATTGACTCAGGAGCAGAAAGTGCTGTCATTTCAAGATCATTTTCATATGGATCCTGTATATTTATATTGTCAACTGCGATACCATCATAGCCGCTATTCCAGCCATAAGTTTTAAAATGAAACCTGAGTTGTACATTAGGTTCTCCTGCAAGAGAAGTAATGTCGTGCTTAGCATGTATCCATGTTCCGCTGCTGCCTGTCCAGGCTGAATCATAAGAAAATGTGATAGGGTCGTAGCCAAAAACATAGGCAATATTGTTATACCAGTTCTCTGAATTTTCTCCTTCTCCACTATCAACAATATCCCATGTTGCTCCGCCATCAAGAGAATACTCAAGATTCACACCTTCATTATAGTCTGGTGTATTCCACCATATATCAAATGCAATATATGGCGCAGCGAGACTTGAGAAATCAAAGCACGGACCCTGCAGATAGGAGTCTTCAAAAGAAGGATAAGTGTAGTAATAATAATCATCCAGATCAGTAGCCCATGAGTTTAAACTTCCCGGAGTTGCCGGTGGCGCTCCTGTAATAACGGGACCTAGGGGCTCGCCAAGTTACCATGTACTGTTAGTGCCGTTTGTGAACCACAAAGGTGACCCAGCTTCAAAATTCTCATAATAAGGGAATGAACTAACTATAGAATAGCTGTTTATTATTTTGCCTGCAGAATCGTTAGCAACTATCAGGTCGTCCGGCATAGATGTCCATGCATCAATAGTGTGCTCTCCCAATGCGAAAGGATATGCAGTAAAGAAAGTAAAATCCATTATATCTCCGGGAGCAATTGGCCCATCAAAAAATTCTGTATAAACCAAACCTCCGCCATCTATCTGGTAATTGACAGGAATATCAGTTTGTTCAAGAAATCCATAATTTGCAAGTTTTACACTTACTGATTGCATGCCTATATCACAACCATTATCAGGACCGACAACTCCAAGCACTCCAAGGTCAATATCAGCATACGCACAGGTTGCCAGATATTGTATAATACTTGCCCTTAAATTAGCTGCTTCAGTTGCGGGGGAATGGAAGAAGTTCGGAGTCATACCGCCAAATATTACCTTTCCTGATCCCCATTCTTTTTCTGCCATCACATATTTGTCAGGAGTGTAAGCATCATGAATAAGGGGTATTATATCGCCACCTGAAACTGTAGCATGCCCGAATGAACTTCCTGTCCAGCTTGTGCCGACAGGTGTAAAGTAATAATTAAAGATCGGGTGCGCTTCATCAGTGGCTTCAGCAGTACCTGTGTACCAGGAATATTCCAGCGTAACGCCATCAAAGTGGAAATCCATTCCACCACCCTCATTGGGAGCAGAATTTAGGAGTAAATGGCCACCTAGTGCAACCCAATCTTCAATAGTTGAAGCGTTATCTGAAAGGAAAGTTTCCAGTTCATCAGCCATTGCATCACCTCCTTCCATGTAAATAAAACATGTTCCTGTGCCGAATACAGTAGCAACATCCAAAGTTTCATAATATTCAGTTGTCCATTCTCCGGCACCAAATACAGCATCCATGGCTGTGCTGTTAGTAGTTGTGTACCATGGCTCAGCTCCGCCATAAGCATTTGAGTAAAGATAATAAGCCGCATCACCAACAAGTTGGCCATATAGCAATGGTGAGGAAAAAATGCTCACCAACAAAAATGAGAAGCGTAAGTGTTTAAAACAGTTCATAGTAATGTGTTTAGTTTTAAGATAAATTGGTTTAAAAAGCAATTAGAAATATGAAAAGGAATATTTGATCAGAAGCCATCTGCAAATATTATAAAATTGTAATAAAGGTAAATAATGGAATTTTAAATTACCAAAAAATGACTTTCTAAAGACAATAAAATGACTTTTCTAAGACAATTGACAATATGAGAAAAAACGGGAAGTGAAAAGAAAGTAGCAGCAAATGAAAAAATTATAAAATCCGTTTATATTTGCCCTGTGTTTTCATGGGGATCCCCGGTAAGGTCGTTCTGGCTGAACCGGGGTTTTTTTATTGTTTGTTCTTCTTTTTTAATAAAAAACAAAACCCATTAAACCTCCGCTTTTAATTTACCCGAACTCTAGAAATGATCTTATAACAATTATATGAATTGAAAATTGCAATGAAATATATATTGAATATGCAGGAAAAAATAATGATGCGGTATAATTGTTTACAAAATAATTCTGTTACAATAAATATAGAAAATTTAGAAAATGGTATTTATTTAATTAAAGCAACAGTTAATGAAAATAGTTTTGTAAGAAAATAGGCGAAGAAAATTAAAGAAAGTGAATTAGCGCAAGAGACCATTTCTGTTTTATCAGGGTTCTTCTTTATGATTATGCACTTAATATCCTTTTTTCTTTAATAAAATATATACCCTTTCATTCAGTATCCGCAGGTTTCTTTCCGGATAAATTTAAAAGTGAATAATATAAATAAGAAAGATATAATTCTTAAACATAAGTAATTAAAGCAGCAATGAAAGTGCGAAAGTGAATAAAATAAATGCAGAAGCGAATAATAGAAGTTTGGAAGTGAACAGATATTTATTGGCGGTGAATAAAATAAACATTTAAATAATTAAAA
This sequence comes from Chitinophagales bacterium, assembly GCA_014380545.1. Lineage (GTDB taxonomy): Bacteria > Bacteroidota > Bacteroidia > Chitinophagales > BACL12 > JACMJP01. Next base: position 6,775 of record JACMJP010000382.1, read on the forward strand.
TTTTTACAAAAGTGAGAAGATTCCCCTTAAAAGCATATAATCCTACAACGTTTTTTGCAAGGAGCAATTTTATAATTGCATTTAATGCAGATGACGCCGGAATGGGAGTTGAAGAAGATGATAGGAGGTGTTGAGGGTTAATATAGTTCTTCAAATAATTTTCCGGAGATGGAAGATATTATTCAATAAATTAATTTCTTACTACTAACTATTGCTGCATTAAAATAAAAGAGGCTGCCCTTTTGAGCAGCCTCTTACATTTCTATTATAATTTAGTTTCTATTTCGTCAGCACAATTTGTTTGGTGAACTGTTCATCATCAGCAGTAACTTTTAATTGATAAACGCCATCTGCAAAACTGCGCATA
>JACMJP010000383.1 GCA_014380545.1 Chitinophagales bacterium
GAATTGCATTAGCTTGTAAATTAAAACAGGAAAATAAGGTAACAGTTGTTTTTACAGGAGAAGGCGCAACAAGTGAGGGTGACTTTCATGAATCATTAAATGTTGCCGCTGTGTGGGACTTGCCGGTGATATTTATTGTAGAAAATAATGGTTACGGTTTATCAACTCCAATTAATGAACAATTCCGTTGTGAAAAGATTGCTGACAAAGGCATAGGATACGGAGTTAAGGCATTGACCGTTGATGGAAATAATATTCTTGAAATGGTGGATGTATTAGATGAATGCAGAAGTTATTGTATTAAAGAAAATAAACCTGTTTTATTAGAATGTATGACATTCCGTATGCGGGGACATGAGGAAGCAAGCGGTGTAAAATATATTCCTAAAAATTTATTCGAAGAATGGGGAAAGAAAGATCCGTTAAATAATTATGAATCCTATTTATTTGAAGAAGGTATTTTAACGGATGAAATAAAAAATACTTATCGGGCAGAAATAAAAAATGAAATTGAAGAAGGAATTAAAATCGGTTTTGATGAGCCTGATATTATTCCAAATACTGAAGAAGAAATAAATGATGTGTGTGCGCCCTATGAACAAAAAATAATTGCCCCAAAAGTTTCCGCAAACTCATCCAAGAAATTTATTAACGCTATCAGCGATGCTCTATGGCAGGCAATGAAAAAATATCCTGAGTTAATTATCATGGGCCAGGATATTGCAGAATATGGAGGAGCATTTAAAGTAACAGAACATTTTGTAAGTGAATTTGGAAAAGAAAGAATTAGAAATACTCCCATTTGCGAGAGTGCAATTCTTGGTGCAGCCTGTGGGTTAAGTATTAAAAGAATGAAGAGTGTAATTGAAATGCAGTTTGCTGATTTTGTTACGAGCGGATTTAATCCAATAATAAACAACATGGCGAAAATGTATTACCGCTGGGGGCAAAATGTAGATTGCGTTGTGCGCATGCCGACGGGTGCAGGAGTTGGTGCTGGTCCATTTCATAGCCAAAGTAATGAAGCATGGTTCTTTCATACACCCGGATTAAAAATAGTTTATCCCAGCAATGTGTATGATGCAAAGGGATTATTACTTGCGTCCATTGAAGACCCGAATCCTGTAATGTATTTTGAGCATAAAGCACTATATAGAAGCTTAACGGATGAAATTCCGGATGATTATTATACAGTGGAAATTGGAAAAGCAAATTTAATTCGTGAAGGAAATGATATTTCAATTATTACTTATGGAATGGGAGTGCAATGGGCAAAAGATATTTGTGAAAAAAATAATATTGATGCAGATATTTTAGATTTAAGAACATTACTGCCGCTTGACTATGCTGCAATAGAAATTACAGTTAAAAAAACAGGGAAACTTTTAATTCTGCATGAGGATATTTTAATTGGTGGAATAGGTGCTGAAATTTCTGCTTACATCTCCGAGCATTTATTTAATTATCTTGATGCTCCTGTAATGCGTTGTGCAAGTTTGGATACACCTGTGCCGTTTAGCTTGGAATTAGAAAGAAATTTTTTGGCGAATAACAAATTAGAAAAAGCAATTAATGAATTAATAAACTATTAATTATAAATGCCCATTTCCCTTCCAACCTTCGAAGAATCAATAAACAAAGAAACCTGCGAACGGGGCTATGATTTTTATTGTGAAGGCAGAATTAAAAATGCTTTCCGCATTAATACATTTGAATGGCAGGCAATAGTACAGATTTTTGATGATTACAATGTAACCATTCGTATTCAGAATAATATTGTTACAAAATACAAATGTAATTGTGAAGAAAATACTTCCGTATGTAAACATGTTGCAGCGGTTTTATATTTTATAAGGGAAGAAGGTGAAATTTCTGTTACAGAAGATAAAGCCGGTTTCGAGGAAATGAAAGATTCTTTAAATTACCTGGCACCACATGTACTCCGTTATCTCATGCTGAAATATGCAGCAAACAGCAAAGACTTCAGAAAACATTTACAAGATTATTTTAAATCGCAGAAATAAAATAACGCTCCCGCAGATTTACGCTGATTAATTTTCTGCGCACCCTGCGGGAAAAGAATTTTAAAAACCATTTGGATTAATTGGTCCTTTGCAATCTAACTGTTTAGATGCTTTATATTTCTTATCATTTTTACTGTTAGATAACCAGATAGGATTTATTTTAATTCCTGCATAAAAATCAGTTCCGTTATATTCACTTTTATTTATCCAGCTTACCAGGTCATCACTCCCAATTGTAAGGAAGAAAATTCTTGCAGCGGCACCAACATGCACAAACCTGTCTTCATATAAACTTACCGGAGCAGTAAAACCAAAAAAACGATTTTCATATCTTGGGGCAATATAAATTGTATTTGCTCTAGCCACCATATTTTCATTAATGAAATTAATTCTTCTTGTAATCATTGCGCTAACAAAAAATCCTTTTCCAATATTATAATCAGCACTTAAATTAATTGCGGCAGGAAGCATATTTGTGAATTTATCTCCGGTTTTTGATGCCTGGGCAAAATCATACAATGTTCTTGAACCTGTTCTGTTAAACTCAATAAGATCATCAATGGAATCTAATTCAGCAGTTACTATTTCAAATGCTGTTTCGCTGTTTAACGCATATTTACCGGCCTCGTCATTAAAGCGAATAAAACCCATGTCAACTAAAGAGGCACCGAGCTTCCAGTTATAATTTGCATGGTAGCTTTTTCTTTTACCACCATTTATTGTGTAGATAATTCCAAGATCAGTCCCTATTCCCCAGCCGTTCAAATTTAAATTTGTGAAATTACCTCCGCCAGCATTCTCAGTAAATGCATATGTTGCATCAAGATTCGTAATATCTGTATTTATTTCTCCTCTTGTAAATATTAACTCTTCATTATTATGAAAATTAATCCCTTCAAATCCTCCCAGAAATTTCAAATTTGCACCAATAATAATATTTCCGGAAGGCGCTTCCTGAAGAAGCATTTCACCATTCACTCCAACTTCCATCCAGTTTAATAACACTACATCAAATTTTGGTAATGTAGTTGGCACATCGAAAGGGATATTTTGTAATGAATTAATTCCGGGGGGATAAGTATCACTTATAACACTTGCTGCAGATCTGCCTGTTATAAAAAAACCAAATGCGAAATCACCTGTTTTAAAAAATGCAGAAGGTAATTGTAAAAATGCATTCTCTGTGGCTCTTACCTGGTTCACATCCTTAAAATTTAATGCTGAACTATCCGCATTCATTGCTGAAAATGTATTTGTATTTTCTAAATATAAATAATTATTATATGCTGAAATTCCACCCGCAATAATATTTACATCCCAGGGCAGGGAACCCGACAATGGAGCGGCAGGATTTAATAACATGCCATTTGACCCACTAAAATTATCAGTGCGCAAACCAATAAATTCCTGTGCGAATGATACTGAGGCCGCAAACGAAACAATAATTAAAATTACAGCCGCTTTCAAATTTTTTCTCATACAGATGAATTTTTTGTAAATAAGTGTGTGCGGGTAATTGTAATATTTTTTATTATAAAGCTATGAACGCCTGGATAACTTTTTTAATTGCAAAAAACCAGTATTATTTTTTTGATTTGTTAAATGATAAATCACAAAAATATCCTAAAAGTTGTTTGTCAGAAACCTGCCTGTGAATTTAATAAAAAATATTTACTTTTAAGCAACTAAACCAAATACTATGAAAAAGAAAACCCTCTTTATTCTTGCAGCATTTTGTATCGGGTTCCTGATATACAGTTGCTCTAAGTCTTCAGCAGAAGAGTCTTCAGGCAAAAAAAAGGTAATGAGCAATGATGAAATGATTGCCCGTGGAAAATATATTGTTTCCATCTCTGGATGTAATGATTGCCATACTCCTAAAAATATGACCGCACAAGGACCGGTTCCTGATATGACCAGAATGTTGTCAGGTCATCTGGCTGGTGATTCAATTCCATCTTATGATAAAACAATGGTTGGCACCTGGATCCTCTTTAGCCCTGGCTTAACAGCATATGTAGGTCCATGGGGTGTAAGCTATTCTGCTAATCTCACTCCGTCGCAAAGCGGATTAGGTAATTGAACAGAAGAAACATTTATGAATTCAATTAAAAATGGCTGGCATATGGGTATGCAAAATCAAAGGCCAATTATGCCACCGATGCCCTGGCAGGAAATGAAAAATTTAACGGATGAGGATATGAAAAGCGTTTTTGCTTTTTTGAAATCCATTCCACCGGTTGATAACGTTGTTCCTGCATATGAGCCGCCTGCTATGTAAGTGAAATAATTTTATAATTTGAAAATGTTGATGTTATAAAATGACATCAACATTTTTATTTATACACTATGGAATATCTCTGCAAACCTCCATACATCCTCAAATGAATTATATAATGGAACAGGTGCTACTCTTATTACATTAGGTTCTCTCCAGTCAGCAATTATTCCATTTTCCGTTAATGCATCAAAAGTTTTTTTACCACTATTATTCATCACTATGGATAATTGACATCCCCTATGAGCCGTATCTGAAGGTGTAATGATTTTGAAATCCTTTCGTTTTCCGTTTAATAATAAATATTGCAAATAACCTGTGAGCAAAAAACTTTTTTCATTCAGTTTTTTCATTCCCGCTTCATCAAATATCTCTAATGAAGCTCTGTGTGCCGCCATCGGTAATATTTGAGCATTACTCATCTGCCATCCTGCTGCTCCGGTTTGGGGAAAAAATCCTTTTTGCATTTTAAATCTTGTTTCCTCTTCGTTTCCCCACCAGCCGCTTAATCTTGGAAGAGAATTATCATTGCAATGTTTTTCATGAATAAATACTCCGCTTGTTCCCCCCGGTCCACTGTTTAAATATTTATAAGTGCACCAGGTTGCAAAATCAATATTCCAGTCATGCAGGTTTAATTCAACATTACCTGCCGCATGAGCAAGATCAAAACCGACAACAATTTCAGCAGAACTTTTTTTTGCATGCCCAGTAATTTTTTCCATTTCAAATAACTGACCTGTGTAATAATTTACACCGCCGATCATAATTAATGCAAGTTCACTTTTATGCTCTTCTATTTTTTGAAGAATATCTTCTGTGCGAATTGCATATTCTCCTTCTCTTGGCATTAATTCAATAATTGTTTTATGCGGATCATACCCATGAAATTTAATTTGATTTTCTACTGCATATTGATCTGATGGAAAAGCCATATATTCCATCATGATCTTATATCGTGTTTTTGTGGGGCGATAAAAAGAGATCATTAATAAATTCAAATTCACGGTGAGTGAATTCATCACCACCACTTCGATAGGTTTTGCTCCCACTAATCTTGCAGTTTGCTCTTCCAGGAGATGATGATAATACAACCATGGATTCTTTGCATGCAAGTGACCTTCCACTCCGAGTGTTTCCCAATCCTTTAATTCCTGTTCAATAAAATTTCTTACAGATTTTGGCTGCAGACCCAAAGAATTTCCGCAGAAATAAATCAGGTCTTTATTTTCTTTTTGAGGAATGTGAAATTTATTTCTATATTCTTTTAACGGATCATTTAAATCCATTGACCTTGCATAATCCAGTGAATTGATAAATTTCGGGAGTTGTTTTACGAACATATCGCAAAGATAAAATTCCCTATCTTCAAACCGCAATGCTCCATCACGATTCAACCAACGAAATCTTTTCTCTTGCTGCAGATCTTGTAAATAATACTGCGCAAAATATTTTTTTAACGGGAAAAGCGGGAACGGGGAAAACTACTTTTTTAAAATATATCCGGGAGCATACACATAAACAAAATGCGGTGGTTGCACCAACGGGTGTTGCAGCAATTAACGCAGGTGGTGTTACCATGCATAGTTTTTTTCAATTGCCCTTTGAGCCTTTTCTTCCAATTAAAACTTTCGGCAATAATCCCAACATCGCTGATAAAAATAGTTTATTTAAAAAAATTATGCTCGGCAATATAAAAAGAAAAGTGATGGCGGAGTTGGAATTATTAATTATTGATGAAGTGAGCATGTTGAGAAGTGACCAGTTAGATTGTATTGATACAATATTAAAGGGTGTGCGCAGAAATAATTACCCGTTCGGCGGTGTGCAGGTTTTATTTATTGGTGACATGTATCAGTTGCCACCGGTTGCGAAAAATGAAGAATGGAATATTTTGAAAGAACATTACGCAAGCCCTTTTTTCTTTCATGCACAGGTAATGCTTGAATTTGATCTTACCTATATCGAATTAAAAAAAATATACAGGCAGAAAGAACAAAAGTTTATTGACATATTAAATAATGTAAGAAATAATTCAGTGAGTGAATATGATTATGAAGCATTACACAGTCGTTATTTTCCGAACTATCATTTTGAAGAACTGGGAAAAAAGGCGATAACCATTACCACACATAATCATAAAGCGGATAATATTAATACTCTCGAATTAAAAAAATTAAGCGGGCAGGAATTTGTTTTTAGAGGTGAAATAGAAAGAGAGTTTAACGAAAATGCTTTGCCTACAGAACAAAACCTTATTCTGAAACCCGGTGCCCAAATTATGTTTATTAAAAATGATACAGGAGAAGACAGAAGATATTACAATGGGAAGTTAGCAACAGTAAAAACTATTTTTAAAGATGAAATAAAAGTGGTAATGCAGGATGACAACTCTGAATGCATGCTTGAAAAAGAAACCTGGGAAAATATCCGTTATACTTTTAATAAAGAAAAAAATAGTATTGATGAGGATGTGGTGGGAAGATTTATTCAATATCCGATCCGGCTTGCATGGGCAATTACTATTCATAAGAGTCAGGGTCTCACATTTGAAAATGTGATTATAGATGCAGGCCAAAGTTTTGCAGCAGGACAAGTGTATGTGGCTCTGAGCCGTTGCACTACCCTGGAAGGAATGATCTTATTATCAAGAATAAATCCGCATGTAATTACAACTGATGATCGTATTGTTGCATTTGCGCAAAGAGAAAATCATTTGAATGAATTACAGGAAATTCTGGAAAGAGAGAAAAGAAATTATTTATCGGCTCAGTTAATTAAGTCCTTTGATTTTTCAAAAATTATTTCAGAGCTGGAAGAGTATTGCGTATATATATTGGAGAAAAATATTCCGGAAAAAGCAGAAGCAGCATTAATGGCTGGCGAAATATTGCGCAAAGCTAAAGAGCATAATGAAGTTGCGGCTAAGTTCAGAAACCAGTTGGAAAAAATATTCCAGCAGGAAAATTTCAGTATCCATATTTTAGAAGAGCGGGCATCAAAAGGAATTTTGTGGTTTGCAGAAAATTATTCAAAAGATATTTTAAATCCTTTATATGCACATATCGAAACATTAAAACATGCGAGCAAAGTAAAACAGTATTTAAAATATGTGCGGGAATTATACGGTTACCTGGAAGCACATCTCAAAAAATTATTTCAGTTGCGGTATGATGAAATTGTTTTTATAAACGATGAGAGAATATTTGAAAATTATATACCGCAAAAAACTACAGCATCAATTCCATCAACACAAAAAAAACAAAAAGGAATAAAACCTGAAAAGGGAGAAACCTACACAATCACCTTGCAATTATTTAAAGAAGCTAAAACAATTTCTGAAATTGCAAAAGCCCGAAATCTTGCACAAAGTACCATTGAAGGACACCTTGCAAGATATGTTTTAACGGGTGATGTTTCCATTTTCCAAATGATGGAGGAGCAGAAAGTAAATATCATCATGAAAGCATTTGACTCACCTCAGGAAAATATTTCTTCTGTGAAAAATAAGTTGAGTAATGTTTTTTCTTATAATGAAATAAGGGCAGTGTTGAATCATATGATGTGGATGCGA
>JACMJP010000056.1 GCA_014380545.1 Chitinophagales bacterium
ATGGGTGGATATATAAAAAATATTTTTGTCTCAGAGGGACAGTTTGTAACTGCGGGACAGCCTTTGGCAAGCATATCAAAAAATAAAAAATTAATACTGCAGGCAAATGTTTCTCAAAAATATTTTGATAAACTTTCTTCTATTACTTCTGCTAATTTTAAAACAACAGATAGTGAAAATATATTAAGCACAGAGGAATTAAATGGAAGAGTAATTGCCTATGGCAAAAGTGCAAATGAAACAACGCCTTTTATTCCTGTAACTTTTGAAATTGACAATGCAGGAAATATTATTCCCGGTTCAATTGCTGAAGTGTATCTCAAATCATTTCCAGTTCCTGATGCATTGGTAATTCCTGTTTCTGCCTTAATTGAAGAACAGGGAAACTTTTTTGTGTATGTGCAAATCGAAGGAGAAAGTTTTCAAAAAAGGGAAATAAAGATCGGTGCGACAGATGGCAAAAGTGTGCAGGTAATATCCGGCATTACTGAAGGAGAAAGAGTTGTTACAAAAGGTGCTTATCAAATTAAATTATCAAGTGCATCAGGAACATTACCTGCTCATGGGCATGAACATTAAAAGAAATTAGTATGCTGAATCGAATAATAAATTTTGCATTAGGAAATCGTTTGCTTATTGTTATTGCTTCTGTGTTGCTCATTGTATTCGGAACATATACAGCCACAAGAATGGAGGTAGACGTATTTCCTGATTTAACTGCACCAACTGTTGTTGTATTAACTGAAGCGCATGGAATGGCACCGGAAGAGGTAGAAAAATTAGTAACATTTCCAATTGAAACCTCAGTGAATGGTGCTACGGATGTGCGCAGGGTGCGCTCATCATCTTCTGCAGGCATCAGTATCGTTTGGATTGAATTTGAATGGAACACAGATATTTATAAAGCAAGGCAGATAGTAAATGAGAAAATAATTGCTGTAGCAGAAAAATTACCTGTTGGTGTAGGTAATCCTACTATGGCACCTCAGTCAAGTATTATGGGTGAAATAATGCTCATTAGCTTAACGGCTGCTTCCAGTTCCCAGATGGATCTGAGAACAATTGCAGACTGGACCATAAGACCAAGATTATTGGCAACAGGTGGTGTTGCACAGGTAGTGGTGATAGGTGGGGAGTATAAACAATACCAGATACTTGCTTCACCTCAAAAAATGAGTTTCTATAACATATCCCTTACTGAATTATTAAAAGCCAGCGAAGAAGCAAACGGGAATTCGTCCGGTGGTTTTATGAGTGAATACAGTAATGAATATATCGTAAGAGGCATAGGCAGAACAAGTGATGTGAATGAATTAGGAAAATCAGTAATTAAAACAATAAATAATATTCCGGTAAAAATTGAAGATGTTGCTGAAATTAAGATATGGGCATCTGTAAAAATTGGTGATGGTTCATTAAGAGGAGAACCTGCAGTCATTATAACGGTGATGAAACAGCCCTCCACAAACACACTTGAACTTACTCAAAAGATAGATGATGCTATTACAGATATGCAATCTAATTTGCCCTCTGATATTCATATCAATACTAAAATTTTCAGGCAGGCAGATTTTATAAATGCGTCTATTAGTAATATTCAAAAAACCTTATTGGAAGGTTCTCTGTTTGTTGTAATTATTCTTTTTCTATTTCTCATGAATTGGAGAGCAACGGTAATTTCATTAGTTGCTATTCCCATTTCTTTGATTGTTGCAATACTTACTTTAAAGTGGTTGGGGTTTACAATAAATACAATGAGTTTGGGAGGTATGGCTATCGCCATTGGTGCTTTGGTAGATGATGCAATTATTGATGTTGAAAATGTTTTCAAACGATTAAAAGAAAATGCAAGAAAACCTGTTGGAGAACAAATAAATAAGATCAAAGTAATTTTTGATGCATCAGTAGAGATCAGAACATCCATTATCAATGCAACATTTATTATTATCGTGGCATTTATTCCTCTGTTCTTTTTAACAGGAATGGAAGGGAAATTACTAGCGCCTCTCGGAATTGCATTTATAGTTTCACTTTTTGCTTCATTAATTGTTTCCATTACATTAACACCTGTGTTGGGAAGTTATTTATTGGCAAGTGATAAAATGCTGAAAAAGCAAAACAGGGAAAGCTGGTTAGTGAGGCAATTGCAGGGTATATATGAATCAGCACTAAAATCCGTGATGAAAATAAAATATTTGTTGCTAGGTTTATCACTTGCTTTATTAATTATCACTCTCTTGGTAATGTCAAATCTTGGCAGAAGTTTTTTACCAGAATTTAATGAAGGCTCATTGGTAATTAGTGTTGTGAGTTTACCCGGGATTTCATTGGAAGAAAGTAATAAAATAGGGACACAGGTTGAAAAAACATTATTATCAATTCCTGAAATACATGTAACAACCCGCAGAACAGGTCGGGCAGAATTAGATGAACATGCACAGGGTGTAAATGCTTCTGAAATTGACGCACCGTTTGTTTTGGAAGATAGAAGCCGTGATGCATTTATGGAAGAGGTTCGTGAAAAACTTGCCGGAGTAACCGGAGCAAATATTACAATCGGTCAGCCGATTGGTCATCGTATTGATCACATGCTTTCAGGCACAAGGGCAAACATTGCAATTAAAATATTCGGCTCTGATTTAAATACATTATTTACACTTTCCAATGATATAAAAAATCAGATAAGCGGTATAGAGGGATTAGTTGATTTAAGTGTAGAACAGCAAATAGAGATTCCACAAGTGCAGATAAAAGCGAAAAGAGATATTTTAAATCATTACGGTATAACAATAGGTGAGTTTAATGAATTTATTGATGTGGCATTTGCAGGAGAAAAAGTCTCGGAGATTTATGAAGGAAGTAAAAGTTTCGATTTAATACTGCGATTTGATGATGCGAATAAAGGAAATATAGAGAACATCAGGAACACAATGATTGATACCCATACAGGTGAAAAAGTTCCTTTGCATTATGTAGCAGATATAGTAAGCACTACCGGGCCGAATACAATCAACCGGGAGAATGTGCAGAGGAAAACAGTAGTATCAGCAAATGTTGCAGGAAAAGATCAGAAAAGTGTTGTCGAAGAAATACAAAATATTATTAATGCAAACATTAAATTACCTGAAGACTATCACATAGAATACGGCGGGCAGTTTGAATCGGAGGCAGAAGCATCTAAAACATTATTAATTACATCATTGCTTTCCATACTCGTTATTTTCTTATTACTATTTCAGGAATTTAAGAATGTAAAAACCGCATCTATTATTTTGCTGAATTTACCGCTTGCATTAATTGGAGGTGTGTTTAGTATTTATTTTACTTCCGGAATTATGAGTATCCCTTCCATTATCGGATTTATCACTTTATTCGGTATTGCTACTAGAAACGGGATATTACTTGTATCACATTACAAGACATTGCAAATGGAAGGGATGAATTTATACGATACAATTATTATTGGTTCAAAAGACAGGTTAAGCCCGATACTAATGACAGCCTTAACAGCGGGGCTTGCTTTGATACCACTTGCCATCGCAGGTGATTTGCCCGGCAACGAAATACAGAGCCCGATGGCAAAAGTGATATTAGGAGGTTTACTTACATCTACGCTGCTTAACATTTTTATTGTGCCTGTAGTCTATTATCTAATTAATATCAAATCTGAAAAGAAATGAAAAAAATCATAACAAGTTTGTTGCTACTCGCAACAAGTAGTATTATAAGTGCACAATCTTCTTTAGACAGTATCCTTGCATCTGTTTTAAAAAATAATAAAACTCTTGCTGCATATACTCAATACAATACAGCCCAAACTTTACAATATAAGACCGGATTAACTCCATCAGATCCTGTTGCTGAGTACGATTATTTATTTGGTAATAATACTGCAATTGGTGATCAGGTTGAATTTAGCATCACTCAATCATTTGATTTCCCAACTGTGTATGGAAAAAGAAAAGATGTTTCTGAAAGCAATATTGCACAGTTAGAATTTAAAATGATAGCACAGAGGCAGGATATATTATTTGATGCTGAAACTGTATACCTCGAGATTATATACAGAAATAAATTAAATCTGTATTATCAGGATAGAAAAAATGCATTGGAGAAATTAGTAACTGATTTTAAAACTAAATTAGATAAAGGCGATGGAAATATTCTTGATGTAAATAAATCAAGGCTGAATCTTATTGAAATAAATAAATTGTATAACGAAAATATTTCAACTGCTTCACAACTCCATCAGCATCTTATAGAATTAAATGGAGGTGTTACCATTTCCATAAGCGATACGCTATATCCTGTTGCTGAGGCATTATCTCCATTTGAAGTTTTGGAACAGGAATATGAAAAAAATGACCCTTTCAGAAAAATACTTGAACAGGAAAAAATTATTGCACAGCGTGAATTAGAATTAAGAAAGGCATTATGGTTACCAAAAGTTGAAACAGGTTATCACTACCAGGGTTTCCTGGGAGAAACATATCAGGGAATACATGCAGGCATTTCAATACCCTTGTGGGAAAATAAAAATATTGTTTCAGCACAGGAAAGTTATATTGCATATACAGATGTTAATCTTCAAAGCCATATCAACGAGCATTATTACGAAATAAAGGAAATGTATGAGAGATATTTCTCCTTAACTGTTTCATTAGAAGAATACAGGAAAATATTTGATGATGTGAGTAATAAATTACTGTTAGATAAAGCATTAGAATTAGGGCAGATAAATGTGATTGAATATTTTTTGGAGATCAGTTTTTTTGATGATGCATTAATGAATTATCTGGAAACAGAAAATGAGTATTACAAAATAATTGCCCTGTTAAATAAGTATAAACTTTAAGATCCTGCTCTGAATGAGAAACCCACCACGCAAGCCCACAGATGAAGCGGTGTTCGTTCTTCCTTGTCGCAAAAATGAATGCCTGCTCTGCACATCACACACTGTATTGCGTGCAATGCCCGTTAAGCGAACAATTGCGTGAATGCTGTATTGTTGTAAAAGAAATTCTGTGATGTGCCTGGACTTGATGCATACTTGGTGGTTTTGCTGCCATCCGTTTTTTAAGCGCCAAGAAGGCCAAGCAGAGCTTCGTGGAACTAACCCCGGAAGATTAGAAAATGAAATCTTCCCAAGATTTTAAATTGAATACCAATACCAGGTATTGCCGAAGAAAATGATTTTGTTATGATCATGCTGTAATTTTCGACTTTACCCTACTATCCGTAATTTTATAAAAGTTTAAAAATATGTCAATACCTCCTATTTTTAAAGGGGACGTCCCGGCAAATTATGAAAAATATTCAGGTGCCAGCGTTTTTGAACCGTATGCCTTGCATCTCATTGAGCAAATCCAAAATGATAAAATAAAAAATGTTTTGGAAATTGCCTGTGGTACGGGAAGGGTTACCAATCACCTTGCGAAATTAATACCTGATAATGGAATATTTTATGCTACTGATATCAGCGTCGACATGGTGACTGTCGCCAAAAAAATTGTTGCAAATAAAAAAATAAAATGGCAAATTGAAGATGCACAAGCTCTGTCATTTGATAATGCAAGTTTTGATCACGTAGTATGTCAGTTTGGTGTGATGTTTTTTCAGGATAAATCAAAAGCATTTGCTGAAGTGAACAGAGTTTTGGAAATGAATGGGAAATTTATTTTTAATACCTGGGATGCAATTGAATATAATCCCCGGGCTGTTTTAGTAAAAAGAGTTATGAGAGATGTTTTCAATGACGTTCCGGAAGAATTAATAAAAGGAGTTCATTTTTTTTCTGATAAAAAAGAGATCCGGCAATTGCTTGAAAAAGCAGGATTCAAAAACATTCATATCATGGCGGTTCAAAAGTTATCCAATTACAACACAGTTGATGACATCATAAATGCTGTGACCACTGGGTCTTTCTCAAGTGCATTTTTGTCTGAGAAAAGTATTGAACAGCAAGATATTTTCAGGCAAGTTTTGAAAAATGAGATAATTGGTTCCTACGGTGAAAAAAATATAACAATTCCAATGCAGGCGTTAGTATGTCAATGTACAAAATAAATTTCTGTACTGTTTTTTGTCAACCCTTTGAGTTCGGCAAATAAATAGACATAGTCTTGATACCAACACGCATGCAATGACATTCGTCGCAACGGATGTGTTAAAGGAGGACGTAACGGGGCAATAATCACACACCTCACCCCCCGTAAAATCTCTTGCCAATACATCCATATTAAAGCTGTTTCCAAAATAACCAGAGATCGAAACTACATACCGTGCACTGTAATGAGCCGCCAATGGTTTGGCGTTGGCTTTGGGGTTTACTTTGCTCAATGGGTTTATTCTCATTTGGGTGTACAGCCGGAAATTATTTTGGGAGAAGTTGTTCAGTGGGTTCGAAACAAAAATTAAAGACACCTTTTCAGGATATGGATTTGAAGATGTAACTTAGCGAAGATGAGCTCTCCCGAATTTAGAATGTTTGTCATTTTCTTAAATTAACTAGTA
>JACMJP010000384.1 GCA_014380545.1 Chitinophagales bacterium
AGTCGAGTTTATAAAGCGCAAAACCTATGGCAAAATATATAATGCCACCATAAATAGGATGGCGCATGATAGAAAAAACTCCGTTTGTTCTTAAAAGAGCCTGTTCGGTTGGAGACGGCAGCATGGTTATATGTTTATTCAATTGCAGCATAGCAATAAGTGTAATCAAAACACCGGCTCCCATTAATACCATCCCTGTGTACTTCCATATTTCGGGCAGAAAAACAGCTATTTTTTCCGGTTGCCACCAGTAAACCGCAAACAGAACAAGTTGAATTATAACAAGGAAATAATCAAAGGCTTTTTTCATGTTATTGCTCCATATTTAGCATTCATGTTTTATAATAAAATTTATGCAGGAATTAAACCACATCAATCTTTCTCTTTTCATACTCCACCACATCACCTATTCTCACCTTAGCCCTTTTCCTAAATTCTTCCTGGCCATTTAATTTTATTTCACCATTCGTAATTAGGATGCCGGCATGTCCTCCCGTATTTGCAATTCCTGTAATTTTAAGTAATTGCATCAGCTCAATATATTCACCTTTTATTTTAAACTCCATGTTTATTTATATGTGTTTTTTACCAAATACAAAATATCCTTATACTTGTTGCAGTATTTGTCTTTTCTGTTTATTATACACTTGATTTTTCTATACAGTTCAACATCCAGTTAATACCATATTTATCAGTACAGCTTCCGAAGTAGGCACCCCAAAACATATCCTGCAATTCCATCGTAATTTTTCCACCTGCAGAAAGAGCATGATATAATTTTTTGGTTTCCTCCCTTGTGGCAGGTTCAAGATTAATATGCATGTTATTTCCGTATTCCACTTTTAAACCCATGCTTTCAGGTGCATCAGTAGCCATTAATATATGACCACCTAATATGGTAAGTTCTGCATGGATAATTAATTTTCTATCGTCTTCACTCAGCGGAGGCATACCTTCAGGGAGTTGTGTATCACCAAAGCGCTGTAAACCATCACCTGTAAATTCACCATTAAAAATGTTTTTGTAAAAATTAAATGCCTCTTCAGTGTTACCGGGAAAATTTAAATAAGTGCTCACTCTTGTCATGTTGGTTGTTTTTAATTGTTTATAAATATTTATTCGTGTATGCATGTAAATTTCCAGTTGATTAAATGTTGCATTAAAGCCCTTCTGCATATCTGCATTTATTGAACTGAAAGTTTCCTGTTCTTCCACTGTGGCATTAACCGCATACCCTGTCATACTAATTGTTGTTTTATCATTTTTTTCTGTAAACAGCAGCCTGTAAAAAATTTCCAGTGGCAATTGAATATCAAAGGGCGCCCTTATAATATTTGCATGTTCATCACAAAATGCATTGGTGAATTCCAGTAATTCATAAGGCTGAATTTTACCGAATAAAAAACGGCCATAATTTACCTTTCCATTATTTTTCATTTCATAATGAAAAATACCTCCTGTTCTGAAGTCAAGTTTCAGGACACTGTTTTTAGATTCTACAGGCCCCCACCATGCATTTAAAGCATCCGCATCAGTAAAGGCATTAAATACTTCTTTTGCAGGCGCATCAAATTCCCGGATGAGGGTAAACACCTTTTCTTTATTTTTTTGATCTTCCTTTTGCATTTGTTTTTTTATTTTTTTTATTTTTTAAATAATTATCCAAAGAATCAAATTGTACGTTCCAGAATTGTTTGTATTGATCAACCCAGTCAGAAACTTCACTGAGCTTGTCCAATTTAGCCTCGCAAAATCTTTCCCTGCCCTGCTGTTTAAGCATAATAAGCCCGCACTCTTCTAAAATTTTTATATGCAGAGAAACTGCCTGCCGGCTCATATCAAATTTTTCAGCAACGGTATTAAGATTAAGCGGCTGTTTAGCGATCATACCTATAATCTGTCTTCTTGTCGGATCGGCTATTGCCTGAAAAACATCCCTTCTGGCTTCCATAGTTATGCAAGTATTTACTTGCAAATATATATGCAAGCATTTACTTGCGCAAGTTTTTTTGAAATATTTTTCACAAATGGAATGATATCTACGGATGGTGCCTGCTGAATAATATTCTTTGCAGTACAGGTCCCTAGTCTTTACAGGTGAAAGACCGAAATGTTTTTTGAATGATCTGCTGAAACTGTACACATCTGAGAAACCTGCAGAGATTGCAATTTCGGTAACAGATAAATTGCAATAAATTAATTGGTGTTTTGCATAGTTTCAGCCTGCACATCATCCATCATTTGTTTTGCAGTACATAAACGGTTATATAATTCTTTTTGTGTACTGAACCGTTTCGCATTTATCTGCAATATTTCTTTGCGCAGCATACGCTGTGATAATAATAAATGTAAAGCCAGACCATAAAAAAGTTCTGGACTGCTGCCATTATAAATTGCACTGGTTGTATGTAGTGAATGGATAATATTTTTTATATATACACTGAGTATATCACCCGCATCAAATACTTTTTCGAAAATATCGTGTGCATTTATTTCATAAGTATGATAGTTATTTAAATTATCCGGTGAGAGATAATACTGATACACATCATGCAGTACCTGCTTATCAATATAAAAACACATACCTGTTACAGCTTCCTTCGTTTGTTTCACCTGCAGCTCAAATTGCTGCCCTGCATTCATGGTAAGGCATGATCCGTTTCTTACAGCCTAACTCTTTTTATTTACACTGTATAATTCTTCTCCCTGCAATACGTATTTAATTCCAACAGCAGGAGTTTCTGTTTTTCTTTCATATTCAAGACAGTGCAATTTTGAATACATCGCTTTGTTTTCATCCTGCCATTCGCTGCTAACAAAAATTCCTGAAGGCTGATCATTCATAGCATAAAATTGAGCGATGCAAATGATTAAAAAAGTTAAACGTAGTTAAGGAAATTTAAGATGTTATAAAATGAAACGAATATGACAGACATGATCTCAAA
>JACMJP010000057.1 GCA_014380545.1 Chitinophagales bacterium
AATGTAGAGCAACTTGCGAGACAAAATTTTTTATCAATCCGGCAATTTGAACGCAACTTCAAAGAGTTTTCCGGTTTCCGTCCTAAACTTTTTTCAAGAATTATTCGCTTTCAATCTGCATTGAGTGAATATGATAACAAAGGCAAACCTTTAACAGAAATAGCTTATGCATGTGGCTACTATGACCAATCACATTTCATTCACGATTTTAAAGAATTTTCCGGCCATTATCCAAAACATTATTTTTCAGGTAAAGCAGAAGGTGCAGAATACAGAGATAATTAAAGAATGTCGTTTTTTTACAATTTTTAACCGGTTGCAAATCGCATCTTTGTGTTACAATTATAAATGAAATAAAATGAATAAAAGTAAAACTACACCGGAAGGATACTCAACAGTTTGCCCTTATTTAATGGTAGCAAGTGTTGAAAAACAAATAGAATTTCTAAAAGAAGTTTTTAATGCAGAGGTAAGAAAAGAAATGAAAGAAGTTGATGAAGAAATCAGACACGGAGAAGTGAGCATTGGTGAAGTTGTACTTATGATGGGAAGAGCAAGCAGTATTTATCCTGCAAGAAAAAGTTTTAATTATGTTTATGTTGAAAATCCTGACGAAGTATATAACCGTGCAATTGCAAAAGGTGCTGTCTCTGTTATGAAACCTGTTGACCAGGAGTATGGGGATCGTTCAGGAGGTTTTACAGATTTGCATGGCAATGAATGGTGGGTAGCTTGTCCATTAAAATCATAAATCAAAGTAAAAAATAATTTCAAATTTAAATGGTAACAATTGCATCATTCAGAAAGTTGGCGCTATCGTTTCCGGAAACAACAGAACTTCCTCATTTTGAAAAAACATCGTTCCGGGTGAAGAAAAAAATATTTGCAACACTTTCTGAAATAAATAAAATAGCCTGTTTAAAATTTTCAGAATTTGATCAATCTGCTTTCTGTTCGTATAGTAAGTCTGCTATTTATCCTGTGCCCAATAAATGGGGCAAACAAGGCTGGACATTTATTGAATTGAGTAAAGTGCCTGAAACATTATTATTGGATGCTTTGGATACCGCTTATAAAAATGTATTAACATCCGGGAAAAAGAAAGGCTCCTGATCTATCATCAAAAAAATTATAATGAATGGAAAGTAACATAAAAAATATGCGGCAGGAAGTAATTCAATTTGGTAAAAAGTGGGATGAGGCAATGGTGCGTAATGATGCAAATGAAATTGGCAGTTTTATGTCTGATGACTGGGTTATAGTTGGCACTGAAGGCGGAATTACATCTAAAACTACTTTCCTTGATTTTATAAAGAGCGGTGATCTGCTCCACAACAAAATGGATTTTGAAGATACAAGAGTGGAAATTTATGATAATACTGCCGTAGTTACCGGCAAAGGAACAAGCAGCGGAACTTACAGGGGAGAACCATTTAGCTTTTATGAATGGTCAACAAGTATATATATAAAGAATAACGGTCATTGGCGCTGTGTACTCACCATGCTTACACCGGCAAAATAGACCTCAGACATTGAGCAGAAATAAATCATCGCCGGGTGATCTGAAAATAATTAAACTTTTTTTTCATTTTTAAAAACAGGCTGCCATAGGGTTGTCAGTGAGTGCTATTTTCTTTGCTTCATAAACAAAAAAATAGTATGACAACAATTAACATGTTATTAAAAGAACTGGAGCAGGAAGCTCAGACAACCCGCAAAATGTTAAGCCGTATTCCGGATGATAAATTTGACTGGCAGCCGCATCCAAAGAGTATGAGCATAAGAAGGCTTGCAACACATATTGCTGATTTGCCTGCATGGGTAACAATGGCAATTACAACAGATGAACTTGATTTTGCAAGTAGTCCGTATAAAGAGGAAGTATTAAATGATACTGCCTCAATACTTGATTATTTTGAGAGATCATTAAAGAACGGAAAAGAGCAATTGGAAAAAGCGGATGAATCAACTTTTGATAAACCCTGGACATTACGCAACGGTGAAGAAATATATGCGGTTAATCCTAAGCATGAAGTAATACGCATGACCTATTGCCAGATCGTTCATCACCGTGCACAGTTGGGTGTTTATTTAAGATTATTGGATGTTCCAATTCCCGGAAGTTATGGACCAAGTGCAGATGAAATGGGTTTTTAAAATTTATTTCACTTTGTTAAAAGTAATTATAAAGCTGATCATATCAACTATCAATTTTATAATTAAATAAAAATTATTTTCTGTAAGGCACAAAGTTCACAAAGGGAAATAAATTGTGTTCGTTGTGCTTTTTTATTTCTCTGCTTCCGGCAAAGAAAATTTAAAATATTATATATGGAAAAACTTGATCTCACAAAAAAATATAAAAGTTATTACACCGCTAAAACAAAACCTGCATTGGTGGAAATTGAAAAAGCGCAATTTCTTTCTATAAAAGGTAAAGGCGATCCTGCATCAGATGAATTTGCTTTAAGGGTGCAGGCATTATATGCCACTGCTTATGGAATTAAATTTATTTGTAAGGCTGCGCAAAAAGATTTTGTTGTTGCAAAGCTGGAAGGCCTGTGGTGGTTTGATGAAAAGAAATATAAAAACGTTTCTATAACAGATGCGCCAATTAAAATTCCCCGAAGCGAATGGTTTTACCGATTATTAATTCGCTTGCCTGATTTTATTAAACAGGAATATATACAAACCACAAAACAACATGTAATAACAGAAAAAGAATTACCGCTTGCAAAAGAAATTGAATTATTTACTATGCAGGAAGGATGCTGTGTGCAAATGCTGCATGTTGGTGCTTTTGACAAGGAACCTGAAACATTACTACAGATGCAAACTTTTATGCAACTAAATAATTTAAAGCAAAACGGACTGCACCACGAAATTTATTTATCAGATTTCAGGAAAACTGCACCACATAAATTAAAAACAATTTTACGGGAGCCGGTGAAAGGATATTGAGTGGCATAATAACATTATGATGAAGCTTTGACTTGTTTTTCAATTCAATCTGATACAAGTTTTCCCTTATATTTGTGTAGTTATGAAAATTTCATTGCTCATTTGGTTACTACTTATAAAAGCATTTATTTTTGCTCAATGGAACCTTATAAAAAATGAGAGCTTTGAGGAATACAATACATGTCCTGAGGGATTAGATGCAGTGGATACTTCAAGTACAGATTTTCCATGGGTAATTGACTGGTTTAAGCCTATCGGTTTTGCAACTACTGATTATTATAATGTATGTGCAGAGTCAATAGTTAGTATTCCTGAAACTTTTGTGGGATACAGGGAAACAAAAACAGGAAATGCTTTTGGTGGTATAATAATATATGTGAAACTTCCTGATGACATCGACACAATAGATGGGTATCCGAATGTCTATAGAGAATATTTTCAGACAAAACTCAAGGATACCTTACAGGAAGGAATATGTTATTATGTTGAATTCTGGGTTGGACCTGCTTACCGAGAGGCAACAAGTATATGGGAAGAAATATTATATGGAACAGACGATATTGGTGCATATTTTTCGGAAAACAGACCTGAACCCGATGATCCATGGTTATTTGGATTAATAGAAGATGTAGTGCCCCAAATAGCCAATCCCGAAGATTCTTTTATGATGGACGTTACAAAGTGGTATGAAGTATCAGGAACATTTATAGCTTCGGGTGGTGAGGAATACATGACTATAGGTAATTTTCTTATAAGCGATTCAACTGATGTAATACCAATTGAGTTACCCTCTCTATGGGATATAATCAACAGGTGCTGCTATGTATTTATAGAAGATGTTACAGTAGCATCTCTTTCTCCCGAAGCCTGGGATCTTATGCATGATACAACACTTTGTGCAGGAGATACACTTACATTCAATTATCCCATCGGGGCGTTAAGTTATACCTGGAATACAGGTGATACAACGAACAGCATTCAAATTGACAGTGAAGGATTATATATTTTAACCGCTGTTTATCCGTGTATCACATTATATGACAGTGCTTATATTTATCTCACAACAGGATACACAACTTTTACATTTCTTGATACTACTATTTGTAATACAAATTTGCCTATTGAATTAAATGCGTCACCGGGATATGCAAATTATTTATGGAATACAGGTGATACAACAAATACAATAGAAATATTTTTTGAAGGGGAATATGTAGTAATGTCTTCTATAAGTTGCCTTTCAGGAATTGATTCATTTATTGTAACAGTAATTGATTCATCAGAATTTTATTTAAATATCGGTAACGATTCAACACTTTGTTCAAATTTTCCAATTTCAATAAATATATATGCAGATGATGGTTTTGATAATTATTTGTGGAGCACGGGAGATACAACACAGCAAATAGGAATTTATGAGGATGGTTATTACAGTATTGAAACGGAAAATATTTGCGGTGTGTGGACAGACGCTATTGAATTTAGTGTGATGGACCCTCCTGTTCCTGTTTATTTGGGAGAAGATCAGGCATTGTGTACATACACAGGAATTACATTCATAGAATTAAATGCAGGCGACGGGCAATCTTCCTATCTCTGGAACGCAGGCTCAACACAACAAATAATTACAATTGAAGAACCGGGGATCTATTATGTAACATGCTCAAATAAATGCGGATCAGTTTCTGACCTTATTGAAATTACGCAATGTGAAAATATTTATGTTCCAAATGCTTTCTCTCCAAACGGAGACGGAGTAAATGACTTTTTTACCATTTATACTGGAAATGATATTCAAATTCTGTATGTAACTATTTTTAACCGCTGGGGTGAAATAATTTTTCAAACAAATGATCCTGCAATTATATGGGATGGTACACATAAAAATGTTGCACAACCATCAGAAGTTTATTCGTATGTCATTAATTATTTGATTGAAAGTAATCCAGTGATGGCAAAAGGAAATATTACGCTTGTAAAGTAGCGGGTAATATTTTGAATGATATACATTATTCTGAATCCCCAACCTTCATCACCTTAAAAGTTTTCTTTTTATGAGCGGCAGAAATATCAATTACATACATACCTTCTGTCCAGTCTGCAATATTTATTGCATAATTTGATGCGCTTATGTTTGATTGCGTAAATACTTCCCTTCCAAAAAGATCATACACAACAATATCATAATTACTTACTGTAGGATCATAAAATTGAATATTAAAAACATCTGTTGCAGGATTCGGAAATACAGAAACATCTTTTAATGTTTCAATTTCATGTGTTGTATTTAAAACAGCACTGTCGAGAATTACATTTTCATCACCCGGCAAATAAAATGTGTAGGCAAAAAAACAAAGCATCATTTCATCAGTAGTTTGCTCACCCAGCCAAACATCTTCAGGCGGATCATTCGGGTTATCTTCGTTTGCAGTTGTGTTATCATATGTTGCAATTCCATAAAAATCTGTATTGGCAGGAATACGCAATAATTTCTGGAACTGGTATGCACTCTGCCAATGAAAATCCCAGTCGTCAATTTTAATTAAAGGAATTGTATCACCACCATCAGGAGGTAATGCAAAGGCCCAATATGTTTGCCCTAATAAATGCATATGCGGTGAAACGGAAATTAATGTGAGATCAATTCCGTAATCAACACTGAATATTTCATGAAATGTTTGAACTGTGTTTGCAGGAATATAAAATAATGGTTCCTGAAAACAGGGTGCGAAATGAAATAATATCGGGTCTATCCAAACAGGCCTTGTAAAAATAGCATCACTGTATTGCAGGTTAATTGTTGTTTCATCAGTTTCACCTTCATGGCCGGGTGCAAAATGTAATTCAACAATAATATCAGATCCCGCTGATAATTCTACTCCCATTCCTGCAGGTAAATAAAATAAATTATCACCGGGCGCCCATCCGCCAATTAATTTTGCATAATCACTTGGCAGGTCGGCACCATTTGATTCAAAACCCGGAAGCGGATCTTCCAGATCTTTCAAATAACTTTCATCGCTGGTATCCATGTAAATTAACATATGATGCACAGCGCCAACATTACCGGGCAAATATTCAAATCCACTTATATATCTTGTTTCATCAAGATCAGAATGCACTACAAAACTTCTGTACTGATCTACATTTTCTGAAATAGTAAATTCAGGTAATAACACTTCTTTGTCAATATCTGTCATTTGCGGTCCCGTTACATAAGTTGGAGGCTCAGGCTCGGCACCCGGTCCTTTTGGTGCACCGTTCATTACCCAATCTATTAAAGTATTTTTTTCTTCTTCGCTTAATACTCTTTCATCCGTAAAATGAACGTAAGTAGGATCAGGGGGCCAGGGCGGCATTTCATCGTTTTCAATTGCATCCAGAATTTCATCATCTGCATCTTTTGCCGCTGCATAATTTGTTAGAGGAAAATGTGCAACACCTTCATCATGGTGACAGTTTCCGCATTTATTAAAAACAATTTCTGCAACTTCACTATTCCATGTCGGCATTTGCGAAAATACACGGGCAGATATACAAATAAAGAGGAGGAAAATAATATTTTTCATTTGTTTCAATTATAGATTCTTAGAGCCTGTAAATATACGAAGGTTTAAGCCATGGGTATGCCTGTAGGCTGAAGGGTTAAAAATAAAATTTCAAATGAAGATGAGCGGCTTTGAAATGGTGACATAAATAAAATGTACTCCCGCAGATTACGAAGCAAACGCAGGGAAAAAATAAAATATATCTGCGGAATCTGCGGGAGATTGTATCACACTTAAAATATTGCCCGCATTTGCACCCGCCCAACATGTGTTATATCTGCATCGCCGGTTTTTCTTCCTTCATAACTTAAACTCAGTTGCAGTATCTGTGACAATTTTTTATCGAGGTTTAAATTCCAGAGAATGTTATTCCCGTTTTGTAATCCTTCAAGCATTGCATAACCAACGGATGATTCTTCTTCGCCTGCAAAATCAATTTTAACAAAAGATATTTTTGAGGAGATAGTGCTTTTGCTTACAACATTATATTTTGTATCTAATGTTGCTTCATGGCTGTTGAGTGTTTCGCCGCCCTCATTATTTTTACTTGTTGTGTATTGATATAATGCGCTTATGCGGAATTTACTTCCGTTAATATAAGTAAGTTTCGGTTCTATACTGTAATACGGTATGCGGTAATTTTTATCAGGAAATGCAATGGAAGTTAAATTTTTATTTCCTGTTATTAAAGAAATATTTGTTGTGAATGGTTTTGCAATTTTATATCTTGTTGTAATGCGGTGTTCATCCTTCCCCCTGCTTTCGGGTCCGTTAATAATTAATGTTTTGCTGAAATTCTTCTGATAAGAATAATCCATACCGAATACGGATGATGTGCGGTTAAAATAAACAGTATTTAAAAAATATACATTAGAGCTTACTAATACTGAATCATCAATAACAGCAAAAGGATTATAGGAATCCAAACTTCCATCATCAATTACTTTTTTATTTAATTGTAAAGAAGACTGCCCGGCAAATTTTGCCATAAAATTTTTAATTCCCTTCTCACTGAACCAGATTGCCTTAGGATTAACTGATAATGCATAATTAAAATTTGTTGTGTTGCTCTGCACATATTCATCTGTAGGAATAAATACCTGTATGTAATTGGCTTCATCCGCAAATGCTGAAATTTCAAATTCATCTAATTCGGGAATGCCGTTTTCGTTGTAATCATTCCAGGTAAAAATTCCCTGACCGGGTTCCACTTCCACAAAAGTATATTCCCGTTTTGGCTCCTGTCCTGTTCCTATCTCATAAAAAATGTCTGAAGTAATAAACCCCTTTTTAATAATTAATGCATGCTGAATTCTTCCTAATAAAGATTCTTCTGCATTTAATGCTGTAAGGCTTGTATCAATAATCTCTAAAGTTCTGTAAGTAATTTGCCAGCTCAATGTGCTTTTTTCATTCCTGTTTAATGCCCCGGTTATGCCATAAGTGATTCCTCTTGTAACATCCTTAAATAAACCCGAATCCGGTAATTTATCATCCCGCAGAATAACATTGAATCCTATTTTATTAATTGCAGTATCAGCCGTCTGAATAAATGCTTCATATTGATCGTAATAAAAACTTCCGGCAAGCAGTGAATCTCTTTGCTGAAATATTTCATTGTGCTCTCCCTCATAGCGAATTCCTGTTTTCCAGCTTTTTAGTGCGGGATATATTTTTGTTAATTCTATATTGGGGCGAAGGAAATTACTTTTTATTGTATCTGCATTGCTTGATAAAAAACTTCCGCCAATTCGAATGATCCATTTATCTGAATTATAAATGGAGTTTAAACTTTGTTTAAAGCCTGTATAATAATTCTCACTGATAAATGCAGAAGAGTTTATTCCTACTATAACATTTTTTATTCCCTGTAAATTAAAATCTGCAGTTGTATAATGTTCATTTGTTTTTTCGAGGGATAATATGTTCCAGTCACGGTTAAATTCAATGGGCCTGTATCTTTCAATTGGTGAAAATGTTTTTCCTGCAAATTCATAGCTGAAAGTGGAAACAAGGTTTTTATTTGAATCAATTGATGTGCTATTCTGATATTTTGTATGAAAGCCAATTCCATCGTTATCTGCATTATCAATATCAGAGAAAGTATTCATATCCGTATTTGAATATGCTAGCTCTGTGGAAATTAAATTCTTTTCATTTATTTTATAATCGCTTCCTATGGTTACCATTTGATTTTTTCGTGGAGCTACCAATAATATAATTGGTTCGGCATATCCCTGCGGAACTCCGCCTACAGGAGCCACCCATGCATATACTCTTCCGTTTGCCGTGGTTGTTATTTGAATATAATTTCCCTTGTTCGCTCCTAAATCAGTAAACACTAAAACATATTTTGCAGAATCAGGATTTGCTGAATACACAAATACAGAATCAAAGCCTAATGTATCAACTATTTTATACATGATCCTTCCCGCATCAAATGCGATTGTATCAACTGAAGAAATAAAAGCATCATTAATGGAATCGCCAACATTTTCCAAAACACTTCTGCCCAAACTGTCTAATGTTTGATCTACAGGTTGATTTTTACTATCCTGTTCGCTATAAATATTCAAACGTAAATTCAATTTATTATCTGCTGTTGTATAAGTATTTTTCCAATATGCCAGTGAGCGAAAATAATTTTTATCAGAATATTCAAATTCAATATTCACCCTTTTATCTTTTGTAAGAAGCTGATTTGTTGTGAAAGTAATTTCTGCAGCATTGTAATCAATCACATAATCATTTTCAGCACCCCGCACTAATAATTTCCCGTCAATATAAACTCTTTCAGTTCCTGCAAGAATAATAATGAATGTTTCATTATTAACTCCTCTCAATTTATAAGGTCCCTGGTTACCTTCAATAATTGGAATATCCTGCCGGATATAAATTCCTTTTGATACAGCGAGGCTCAAATTTGTTTTATAAGTTCCACTTAATACATTATCAAATGTCCCTTCATACAAGCCACCCTGACTTTTTTTATAAAAATTTAAAAAATAGCTTTCAGGTTTAGATATTTCAAAATCACCAACAGTTAATGCCTGCTGATTTTTTGATAATCGAATAAATACTTTATCAAATTCCTGTAATTGCTGTGTGTTGCCTTCGGGTTGAATGGGAATATTACTTTCAGTTATTGCAGCACTTACTTCAACATCATTTTGCAATTTGCCACTCATCTGCAAATTAAATGTTGAATTCACAACAACATCCTGGTTATTGCCAAAAGAAATTCCCCTTGTTAAACTGCCGTTATAGTCCAGTGCTTTTACGTCCAGATATGGAGAAGTGTTCTTTGTTTCAATAGTATAGGGTTGTAAATAAAGATCTGCCTTTTCAAGATCTTCTGGGTTCTTATGGTAATACTCTTTCGTGAATAAATAAGGGAATACTTTGTAAGAAATTAAAATGGAATCAGGTAATGGGGAAGATTGAATGAATAATAAAGCTGCGGAATGATCGATCGTAATTTTATAATTATTAGAACTTATAACTTCTCCATTATAATAAACAGAAAGCAATTCACTTCCCGGAACAATGCTTAAAGTATCAATTTGAATTGTATCGTTTACCGGTAAAATAGTTTTCACCCTTACATTGCTTTGCGAAAAAGCTTGCAATGAAAGAAAAGAAATTATAACTACGGGAATTAATTTACTGCTACTGATATACTTTATTTTCAAGTAAAGTTAGCTGCTTGAAAATAAACGGAGACTACGCTTAATTGTTATTAAACTGTTGATTGTTTATTTAATTTGATAATGCGCATCCAGCTCATCAATTTAATTACCGGATATGTTGGATCAATTTCAAACCAGCGCACACCGAAGTTTGGTTTTGATAATAATTTATGATGGTTGTTATGATAACTTTCTCCAAGCATAAGAAAATCTACAGGAAGAAAATTTTTAGATGTGTCTTCCATTTCAAAATTTCTGTATCCGTATTTATGTGCAAAATAATTTATTACAGCTCCGTGAACGGGGCCTATTAAACAAGTGATAGGGAAAAATAACCACATCCACCATTGTGTTGCAAGAAATAAATAAATTACAAAATATACTACGCCCCATGTAATTCTTACAAGGTAATTGCCTGCAAAATGATCAAATTTTCTCCACACAGGTAAATTCTTTTTATACTTTTCCTCAATTGTTATCCTGTCATGATCAATGTCAGTATAAATCTTTTTTGTTTGCCACATCAAATCAAATAATCCTTTGGTATAACTTGGGGAATGCGGATCATCTTCAGTATCTGTATGCGCATGATGGAGGCGATGTAAAATTCCGTAAGCATACGGACTTAAATAAGAAGAACCCTGTGTAACAAAAGTCATGTAATAAAAAAATTTCTCCCAAAATTTATTCATACTAAACATCGCATGAGCAGCATAACGGTGGAGAAAAAATGTCTGACAAAAAAGGGATAGATACCAATGTAAAATAAAGAAGATAAAAAAAGCCATTTGAAATATTCTGTTTAAATTTTATAAAAGCGGTGCAAAAGTAACTAATAATTTCTCAATTCTACCTATTTTCTTTAAGATATCCTGATACCTGCCTTGCATGGTGCAATAAGTGTTCATCTATGAATTGCATGGTCTGATACATTGTGATCCTTCCCGCAATGGGATGTTTAAAAACATTCCTTTTAACCAGTTCATCAGGGAAATGTTCAAGTAAAGTTTGTAATGTATTGCTATTATTTAATGCTTTTATTTTTATTTCATCAAGTGTTATATGGTCAGGAATAAGGGTAACTACACCTTTGGGTGCTTTCATTTTTATATCTGTGCGTAATGTTGTGTTAAGTAAAAATGATTTAACTGTGGTATAAAAATTTGTTTTTTCTATTGTTTCAGGATATTGAATTTTCTTCTGAATGTAACGCAATGTTTTTTCTATGGATTCATTTATATGATACATGGTTTGTGCAATGCTCCATTTATTTTTCTGCATAGGAGTATTTATTTGCTCATCACTTAAATGTTCAAATGATCTAATTAATGCAGAGAGGTCTAATGTTGTTTTATGAAATATTTTTTCGAATGAAGAATGCATTCCTTTTGTCTGAAATGCAAATGTAAATTAATTTTTTGCTGATTCTAAAATAAACAATGTTATCTCCGGTAATATTCCAACTCTGCCCGGATAACCAATAACACCAAAACCCCGGTTCACATATAAATACTGATCTGCTTCTTTATATAGCCCTGCCCATTGTTTATAAAAATATTTTACAGGACTCCACTTAATCCCGAATAATTCAAAACCGAATTGCATTCCATGTGTATGTCCGCTGAATGTAACATCTATTTTTGCAGGATGATCTAATATTTCTCCTTTCCAGTGCGATGGATCATGGCTCAATAATAAAATTGTAAAAACATCCTGTAAACCATCCAATGTCTGTTTTAATTTTCCGTATTTTGGAAAGCGGTTACTTGCGCTCCAATTTTCAACTCCGGCAACAA
The DNA here is from genome assembly GCA_014380545.1 of Chitinophagales bacterium. Taxonomy (GTDB): domain Bacteria; phylum Bacteroidota; class Bacteroidia; order Chitinophagales; family BACL12; genus JACMJP01. The sequence goes on from JACMJP010000057.1 coordinate 11,995, forward strand.
TTATTTTCTCTCCGTCTTTTTCAATATGCACATGTTCATTCAGCAATAATCTCCAGTTCATTTTTACATGCAGTTCTTTTAAGTACTCCAGGTTTTTTATTTTATCCTGCGGGTTTTTCCAATACATATAATCGCCGTAATCATGATTTCCTAAAATGGAATATACTCCATGTTTTGCATTTAGTTTTGAAAATACTTCCACAAAATTTTCTGCTTCAATGGCGATGTTATTTACAAGGTCGCCTGTGAAGAAAACAAGATCGGGTTGAAGGGCATTTATTTTTGTTACAGCCTTTTCAACTGCTTTCACATCACTCAAACTCCCGGAATGAATATCAGATATCTGCACAACTTTTAGCCCGTTAAATGATTTTGGCAACTTTAATAATTTTAAATTTACTTTTCTTATTTTGTAATTATATACATTAAACAATGCTCCGTAAATAAATGCAATGCATAATAAGGCCGTGAGAATAATAGCAATATAACTCCAGGCAACGGATCGTTCAACACCAAGATGAAAATTATCATAACTCAATAATTGTGTTGCAAAAACATTTACTCCGTATTTGAGAATAATTATAACAGTTTCAATTAAAAGAAAAATACTAATAAATAATTTCGGAACAAAAAATAAGAACATACCCGCTGCAGTCGCTTGTCGGGGTATTTTTAATCTTTCACGGAGTTTGTAATTTCCATAAAGGAATAGTGATAAGAACATGATACCACTTCCGGTAAAATAGATAGTATTTAGAAGTGATGAGTGCCCAAAGGCTGTAACAAAAGCCTGGTAGGCAAATACATCAATACCCAATAAAAAGGCGAAAAAGAAAAGTATCCTAATAAGCATATTCAACAAACAATTTTATAAATATAAAGTTTGCTGACGATGTGTTTTAAGAAATATTGTTTGTCAAGTATATTTTTCACCCTGCCTGCAATGCACCATTAATTCCATTATGCTTTTAATTTTGCAGTATGCTAAAAGATTTAAAAGTGATTGAACTTGCCGGAGTTCTTGCAGGGCCTGCGGCAGGGATGTTCTTCGCAGAACTTGGAGCAGAAGTAATTAAAATTGAGAACAGCAAAACGGGCGGGGACATTACAAGGAAATGGAAATTGCCATCCGAAGATTTCAATAAAAATACCTCGGCATATTTTGCATCCGTAAATTATAATAAGCAGCATCTTTTCTTAAATCTTCATGATAACACTGATCTGCAAAAATTATATGCGCATATTAGAACTGCTGATGTGCTTATCAGTAACTGGAAGAAGGGAGATGCTGAAAAACTAAAAGTAAGTTATGAAATAATAAAGGAAATAAATCCGCAAATAATTTATGCGCAAATAACGGGTTATGGAGATCATTCTCCCAGAGTTGCGTATGATGTTGTTCTGCAGGCAGAAACAGGATGGATGTTCATGAATGGAACCAAAGAAAGTGGACCGGTAAAAATTCCGGTTGCTGTAATTGATCTGTTTGCAGCACATCAGTTAAAGGAGGGAATTCTTATAGCATTATTAAATCGTACAAAAACAAATAAAGGAGCAAAAGTAACTGTTAGTTTATTTGATGCTGCAATTGCTTCGCTTGCAAACCAGGCAAGTAATTTTTTAATGGAAAATTATATTCCGCAGCGATCAGGTTCCCTGCATCCAAACATTGCGCCTTATGGTGAGATAATGCATACCAAAGATGGCAAACAAATTATTCTTGCTGTTGGCACAGATAAACAATTTGAGGTATTATGTGATCTTCTGCAATTGCATAACCTTGTGGAAGATGTAAATTATAAAACAAATCTGCAAAGATTAATGCACAGAAGTAATTTAGCAAAAATGCTGCAGGAGAAAATACTCATGTTTAATGCTGATGATCTGTTGACTATTTTTCAGGAAAAAAATATTGCAGCCGGATTAATAAGAAGCATGGAGGAATTATTTCAATTAGATGAAGCAAAAGAATTAATACTGGAAGATGAAATTGGAAGTAGAGTCAGATCAGCGATATTTAAAATTGAATCATGAATAGTGAATTAAAATTCGGATATTAAAATCATATCTTTTATAAGTGATAAATCAGCGGTTACCAATTACCAAATACTAACTACCCATTACCAACTTCCATCACATCCCAAACAACCCACCCATCGCAGCACCCCTTCCTTCTGCTTCAGCAACATTTTGTGCTTTATCCATTGCACGGTTCAATGCAGTAACAATAAGATCTTCTATATATTCTTTATCACCCTGTTGAATTAACTCTTCGCTCAGGTTTATATTCTTTATCTTTTTAGTAGCTGTTACTGTAGCCGTAACTGTATATTTACCATCTCCTGCCTCACCATCCACACTAATGGTTTCAAGCCTTGCGGTTATCTCATCCATCATTTTTTTAAGCTCCCTGGCTTTGTTCATATCAAACATAATTCAAACATTTTAGCACAAAGTTATTGAATTGATTTATTTTTGCGACCGCTTATAAAAAAATATATGAAAAAACGTCAATTTAAAAAGTTGCTGCAATATGAGATAACTGATGCGGTGGAATTAGTTATTCTGAAATATGCAAAAGAAAAACCGGCAGATGAATCAATTCAAAATAAAAAGATTGATGCTTTGCTCGATCTGTATGATGAAACCTTCTCAAAAATAAGCGGTGAAAGAACTTTAAAAACAAGCAATGAAAAAAAGACCCACTTTAAATCATTGCATGAAGATTTTCATAAAGAAGTTGAAAAAATTTATCTTGATAAATAATCATGAAGAAAAGTAAAAAAGCAAGAATTATAACACCTTCATTACCCGGAACAATATTCGTTGCCCGCACTACAAATAAAGGAAGGGGTGTTTTTACAAATAAAAGAATTAAAAAGGGGCAGGTAATTGAACTTTGCCCTATGATCGTTTTTGGTGCTAAAGACCGTGATCAGATTAATGATACATTTTTATATGAATATTATTTTGAATGGGGACACAGCACAAAAAAAGGTGCATTAGCTATGGGTTATGGTTCTATCTATAATCATTCTTATCATCCTAATGCAAAATATAATCCTGACTTTGATCTGAATATTTTGGAATTTGAAGCTATAAGAAATATTGAAGCCGGCGAAGAGATAACCGTGAATTATAATTTAGATCCTGAAGACCAAAGCCCTGTTTGGTGGGAAAGGGATAAAATTAAAAATAAGAAGCAGCACCCATAAAGGTATAATATTTGAAAAATGATGACATGGAGACAACTCCATTTAATTTAAAAATCATCATATTGTTGAAATACGTAATATGCGGTTCTTATTGTTTTTACTCATCGTAATTTTTTCTCAATTAAAATCACTTGCACAAAATCCCGACCCATGGTGGATATCAAATCCTTATATCGATTCAGCATCGCTTAGAAGACAAATACTTGCCGATAGTATTTTAAATTATGCATATACATTTAAAGGAGTGCCTTATGTATGGGGCGGCAATTCTCCTGAATCAGGATTTGATTGCAGCGGGTTTATCTATTATGTTTATAAAAAATTCGGAATTGAATTACCCCGAACATCAGGTCAACAATTTGATGCAGGAATTCCAATCCCTTATACAGAAGCTGAAAGAGGTGATATTATTTTATTTACAGGGATGCATCCTGTATTTGGTATACCGGGTCATGTGGGCATTATCATAAGCCGTGATGATGAGGGATTTACTTTTATCCATACTGCCTCTCCCCTAACCGGTGGTGTACATGTAAGCCATTCAAAAGAGCGTTCTTTTTATGAAAGATTTCTTGAGGTAAGAAGAGTGATCAGGACCTGAGAATTTCTTTATTTTAAACAAATGTTTATTACTGATCTCTAATATTTATTTCTTTAACTATTTTTATTTCCGATATAGAACTAATTTTTATGGCAGATTATATTGAACTGGGAATAGGAAGTATTAAAGATCTCTTTAATTACCTCACAGCACAATCAAAAGGAAAAGATGTTGTGCTGAATGCGTTGCTTCGTGAATTAAGGGACAATATTAAATTACTGGAGCACAGAAATAGTGAGGGTGTTAATGTGCAGGCTATGATAGATAATTTAAGTGCAGCATCAATTGAAGAAGCCTACAAAACAAATTTTAACTTTAATAAATTAGTACATAAAAAAATACTACCTGAAAATTTAATTCTGCATAAAAAACAACTGAAATATGTTGGCTGGGATGGAAAGAAGTTTATTTACAGCATTGAAGGAAAAATAAAAGATATTAAAAACTTGCCTAAATTATTTACTGATCTTTCCAAAGCACCCATCAACTTACCCGTTCGCTTCGATAATCTTTTTTACCAGATGGTTTTGTTTACTGTCTTTATCCGGAAGAGCGATAGCTGATACGAGTTATTAAATAATTTTCCTCCTGCCTGTAACTTTTCTGTAACCCGGATCGCCTAACGGGAGATTTTACAATTATTCTAAACAAATAAAAAACATTATGAAAAAATTATTCTTTTTAT
>JACMJP010000385.1 GCA_014380545.1 Chitinophagales bacterium
CCTGTGCATGCAGAAATAATCAATGACTCAATAAACATTTTCGCAACATATACAGATGACAAGACTGAAAAGACATCGCTTTATAAATGTGTTTTTAATTTAAGCATGCAACAGCCTGTTGCGCCTGAATTTATTTTAAGTGCAAAAATTGAAAATGTAAGCATATATGCTTCTTTTAATTTTATTTATTCATCTGATAGCTCTTTGTTTGCAATAATTAGCCTCTCCAGGTTATCTAGTGGAACAGATCTTCATGTAATGATATATGAAAGGGGATTCAAAAAAATAACAGATAAGATGGTATCACTCAGGCATGGAATAACTCATATAATTTCTGTTGTTTTCAAACTGTCGAATACCGGGAATTTATTTTTCAGTGCCGACTTACCATCTCTAAAACAAGGAAAAACATTTGGATATATTCCACTTTGGAATTCTAATCTTTATATGCTGCCAAAGAATGAAACAATACTGAAGGAATTCAATTTTAAAAGCATTAATGAACATGTGGAGTATTTAAAATACGATGTTTTTGAGGGAGACAAAGTTGTGTATGCCATTGAAGGATATCCCCTTGAGAAAAAGGATGAGAATTTTGTAAAAATAGGTATTTTAGATATTCAAAATGGAGAGATTATTTATTCAAAGAATTATTTGCCCGGAGATGAAATTGTAAGAAAACTTTCAAATACCCGGGAGTTGGGTCTATCCAATAAATCAATGTACTTGATCTTTATGCCGAGAGAAATAAAAGTGGGTGATGATGGAGGTATATATTTTATAGGAGAACAGCAAACTTATACAACACCTGGCAGTGGAGGAGGTACGGGGCTTTATGATTATTACAATATGCTTGCTGTTAAATTTGACGCTGACTTCAATACCCAATACGAAACTCTGATACCAAGACGGGAGCAAAATTATTCTGAAATTTCCCAATATATGAAAATAGGTTCTGAAATAGCGAACGGGAAATTACACATATATTATACAATACGGGAAGATTGTCTAAATTCCGAATCCGTCCTTGATTGCAAACAGGGAAATTATTGGAGTAATGTATATGTTGAAGCTATTATAAGTGAAATTGGAGAAGTTAAAAAGAAAGTGTTTTTTAACGGAAAGGATTCAGATGTATTTCCAAACTTTATATCAATGAAATTCCACAATACAGATAATACAACAATTTTATTCGATGATGGAATGAAGCCTAAATCTTTCAGGTTGGGTAGTATTAGAATGGAGTGATGCGATACATCAATCAAAAGCTTTGAAACTTTACGGATACATATTTTTGATTACAAATAAAGTCTGATTTACAGAAGTAACTTGTAGTTATACATTTGCAATTCCTTAAAATGTTTCTGTTTTAAGGCATACTAAAGTTAAACCAAGGGTGCTCATTATGAAATTGCAAGCACAATAAATACAATTAATAATACTGCGAAAAATACTGTCTTAATTACAACTAATTTTTTATGTGAAATATTTGGATATTCCATTATTGGTTCTTTAACAGCATAAACGGAGGCTGCTTAAAAATGTTGGGAAAAGAATGTAAAATGAGTGTAAAAGAATTTAAGTAAAGAATATTCTTTCTATGCTCCAGTAACCCGCAATCAATGCAATAACTAGGGAAACAGGAACTACAATTTTTTTTCTGTACCACTTGCGTTCTGCAAAAGGGCGGCTCACAAGAAAATACAAAAGGACGATAATTGTTATTTGCCCTAACTCAACTCCTACATTAAAGCTGATAAGAGCTGTTGCAAATGCATAGTCAGGCATGCCGAGTTCAGAAAGTGCTCCGGCAAAACCCATCCCATGTACGAGTCCAAATAAAAATACCATTATCAGTCTCCAGGGTTTTACTTTGGTTGAAAATATATTTTCGAGCGCAAGAAAAACAATGCTCAATGCAATAATGGGTTCAATAATATTTCCAGGGGGATCAATAATTCCGTACATCGCTAAACCGAGTGTAATGGTGTGCGCAATGGTGAA
>JACMJP010000386.1 GCA_014380545.1 Chitinophagales bacterium
CACGGCAGCCCTACACAATACACCGAACATTGTAAATATTTTGCATCCAGGGGCATTGTAGCAGCAACCGCAGATTACAGAGTCATATCAAGGAATAATACTACGGCAATTGAATGTGTGAAAGATGCAAAAACTTGTATGCGCTGGATAAGGGTAAATGCAGATAGTTTGGGCGTTGATGCAAATAAAATTATTATGGGTGGCGGAAGTGCAGGAGGATTTTTATGTTTAGCTGCTGCTATCAATGATCCTGAATTTGAAGAATCAACTGATAGTAAAAATATAAGCTGTGTTCCGGATGCCATGGTATTAATTAATCCTGTAGTAAATAGTGAGGAGTTTGAATTTCGTGTAAAAAAATTTCCGGGTAAAGCAGCTGATGTTAATCCCTTAACGCATGTAAAAAATAATTTACCTCCTGCAATTGCTTTTCACGGAACAGCAGATGAAATGAGTGCTTTTAAGTTTGTAGAAAAATTTGTTGATGATTATAAGAAAAATGGAAATGAAATAGAGTTGCACAGTTATGATGGAATGGAACATGGTTTTGCGCAGATGAATAAAAATGATGGAAAATATTATAAAGAAACTTTACGCTTAACGGATGAATGGCTTACTAAAAAAGGATATTTAACGGGAAACCCAACAATAAATTAAAGTTGCTATAGTTTTAAAGTATATTTTACTTAACTAAGTGAAGATACTTTTAAACATTATTATACTCTGTTTCTGCAGTGCGGTTTTTTCTCAATATAGCATTACAGGTATTATATTGAATTACGATGGTACCCCAATTCAAAATGTAAAAACGTTTAATACAGATAATACTTCAATAAGTTTATCTGATGTAAATGGAATTTTTAAACTATTTGCCTTAAATGGAGATACAATTTTATTTTCATGCATTGGTTATAAAGAAAAACAACACATTATAACGGATACAGATTTTATTTTTTTACGAATGCAAAAGGATACTATTTACCTTCATCAGTTAGATATTATAGCATATCCTTCATTTGATGAAATGAAACAGACGATATTAAACATGGAAACAGAAAATTATGAAACAATGGATAACAACATTGCTATCGTGCAACAATACGACACCACTTTATCACTCATAGAATTACCGGACCCATATTGGGAGCCTTATCCCGGTGTTAAGATACATTGGCTCTATCTAAAAACTACTGTTGACATATATGCCTTTTACGAGGAAGTAAAACGCACCTCTAAAAAAAGAAAACTTGCCAAAAGCGGCGAAATGCCCGAATGGGATAAATAGAAAATATATTTTATAAAATTAAAACCGGTTTCAATAAAGTATTTTTTCCGTCAGAGATTTTTAAATAAAATAAACCTTTGTTTCCATTTAAATCTATTTCATTTATTTTATCCAACATATTATTTTCATAAATTACCTTTCCTGTTATTTCATATATTTTTAAAGTATAAGACTTATATTGTTCAGGAAGAGTCATCGTAAATACTTCTTTGGTTGGGTTTGGATATATTTGAATATCTGAATTCGTAATGTTATTAATATTTACATTATCAGTTGTAAAAGCGCTTATGTCAGAATTTATTCCATTAATTGTATCACCTCCGCCAAAAGAACAATAAGACTTAACAAAATAATTATATGTTGTAAAAGGCGAAAGCAATTCAATGGTTGCACTTGTAATTGATGTAAAAACAGAGATTGAATCTCCCGATCCTATTTCAGTATACACCAATTCATATTCTGTAGCTGATGAAACTGTATTCCAGTGAATAGCGGCTGAGCTTTCAGTAATTGCATCTGCATATAAACCATCAGGCTTTTTACAGATGTAACTGTTATCATGAAATTGAATGAGTAAACCATTTCGATTTGAATATAGCAAGCTTACCGTGTCGCAAAGTGATCCTGCGATAGAAGAGTCAAGAAATGCTGATAAATAAAAAGTGCTATCATTCACTAAATAAATATGATTAGGAGTAATCTCATCACAAACTTGAACTGTGTTTATGATTCCATTTGATGAATAACTTGCAAGAAACATGGACTTCGTATCATTTGAAGGAATTATTATGGAATCAAAATATGTATCTGAATCTGCGCCACAATTTCCAGCAACATACACACCTCCTGATGCATTTTTCTCTATAGCATAAGCATCATCATTATTTTCTCCGCCTGCCTGTTTTGCCCATAAAAGATTTCCGTCTTTACTGTACTTCAAAATAAAAACATCATCTTCTGACGATGTTAAAATTGTAGTATCCAAATATAAATTCCCTGAAAAATATCCTGTAACATAAACACTGCCTTCATCATTTATAGCAACTGCTCTAGCCTCATTAGCATCAGCAAAATCACAGTCTGCTGCTGCCGCCCATAACTCGTTTCCATCTGCATCAAATTTAGCCACAAACATATTTCTTGCACCGGTACCATTCAGTCCAATTGACCCAAAATCTATGTCTCCAAAAAAAGAACCTGCAAGAATAATATTTCCTTCATTATCGTTTTTCAGATCAAACCCAAAATCATTAGATGTGGAACTAAATGCTTTCCCCCATATAACACCTCCGGAAGTATTTAACTTTAATAAGTATACATCGACTGATCCTGAACTGAAAGTATGCCCATCAATAGAAAAAGAAGAAGATATATCACCAGTAATGTATATAGAAGTATCAAATAAACTTATTGCAAATGCATGCATAGGGCCTGTGTTTGTAATTGACTTTGCCCAAACCACATTTCCATCAGGATCTGATTTCACAACAAAGCCATCCCGTTCATCATAATTATATAGCGTGTATGAACCAAATGTAATATTCTCACTCGAATGCCCAACTATATAAGTATTTCCTTCTTCATCTGCTGCTATGTCATAAGCAACATCATTATTATGCGATCCATAACCCTTTACCCAAATTACTTCGCCTGTTGTTGAATATTTTGCAACAAAAACATTATTATCAGGCTCATCGATATCAACCGTTACATCATCAAAGTATGCGGGATCTGGCGTTGTTCCTGTAACATAAATGTTTCCCATTGCATCAGTTGAGGAAGCATTGTCAATACCTAAATCAGCACTGTTTCCCTGCTGTCGTATCCATGAAATATTTTGAGTAAAAGCTGTTTGAATGTTGTGTATGTACATAGCAATGCACAATAAGAGAAGAAAAAGTGTTTTCATAATGTTTGGATTTTATACAAAGCAACAAAATATTCCGGACTTAAAAAATATTTATAAACATTTTTAATCTGATAAAATTATATATTTTTTAACAAGCATTAACATACCCTAAACAGCAATTAACCCCGTAGCATCATAATTCTTTTTATCATTGCAATGCTAATACTCCTGTATGCATAAACTATTGTTCCGAGCTGCATTTACTTTTTATTTTTTATTCTCATTTGTTTATAGTTTTTCACAAACGGAAACTACTCCTAAAAAAGAAATGACTGCTGTTCGCACGATTGCAACCATTCAGATTGATGGCAAATTAGATGAAGAAATATGGAGTTCAGCATCACCTGCAACAGATTTTATACAATTTCAATTTAAGCATAATATTCCTTCAGCATATCGCACTGAAATAAAAATTATGTATGATAATAATGCGTTATATGTTGGGGCCTATATGTACGATCCTTATCCCGATAGTATTATGCAGGAGCTTTCTACAAGAGATAATCTTGGCAGTGCAGATTTTTTTGATGTAATTATAGATACTTATAATGAAGGTATTAATGCCTTAGAATTTATAGTAAGCGCAAGTGGTGTTCAGTTAGATGCAAAGATGTATCCCAGCAATAATGGCGATGAAGATTTTAACTGGGACGCAGTTTGGCAAAGTGCAACAAAAATTAATGCAGATGGATGGTGTGCAGAAATTAAAATTCCATATTCTGCAATTCGTTTTCCAAATGAAATGTCGCAAACATGGGGGATAAATTTTGTGCGGGAAGTAAAACGCAACCGAGATAAATCTTCATGGAATAAAATTGATCCGGAAATTCAGGGTTTTGTAAACCAGTCAGGAATATTAAATGGAATTGAAAATATTGAGGCACCTGTTCGTTTATCCATCTCCCCATATTTTTCTGCCTATTATGATATTTATTCTGATAATGCAAATGATATTACATCAACAGGTACTTCATTTAATGGTGGAGCTGATCTTAAATATGGATTAAATGATGCGTTTACTTTGGACATGACTTTGATTCCTGATTTCGGCCAGGTGCAAAGCGATAATCAAATATTAAATCTCACACCATTTGAAACGTATTTTGTTGAGCAGCGGCAATTTTTTACTGAAGGAACAGAATTATTTAATAAAGGGAATTTATTTTATTCAAGAAGGGTAGGAGGAACACCAATAGGATTTTATAATGTAGTATATGGAAGTGATTCTGTAGTGTCAAATCCGCAACAAACAAGATTATTAAATGCAACAAAAATTTCCGGACGAACAACAAAAGGTACGGGTTTGGGATTTTTTAATGCAATAGAAGGAGAAACTTACGCTGAAACAATAGACAGTGAGGGAAATAAAAATAAAATACTCACAGGTCCGGCAACAAATTATAATGTAGTGGTTGTTGATCAGAGTTTAAAAAATAACAGCGATATATATTTAATAAACACCAATGTTATGCGCAGCGGTAAATTTTATGATGCAAATACTACCGGGGGAGGATTCGCTTTAAATAATAAAGGAAATATCTGGAGAGTTTCAGGGGGTGGTGCCGTAACACAAAAATATTTTGATTGCGGCGATTCAATTGAGTTAGGGTATGCACATCATGTAAGTGCCGGAAAAGTTGGAGGAAAATTTCAATACGGAGTTGGTTATTGGTATGAAGGCGATACCTATAATCCGAACGATCTTGGTTATTTGCAGAATAATAATACGGTAAGTTATAATGTAAATGGAAGTTATCATAAATACGATCCGTTCTGGCATTTTAATCAATTAAATGTTTTTTCCGAATTAAATTATAGCCGCATTATAAATCCGGATGAATTTTTTAATCTAGATACATATACCGAAGCCTGGGGAAGCTTTCGCAATAATATGTTTGCAGGTTTATGGGTAGCAACAGAACCTGTAATTACTTACGACTGGTTTGAACCCCGGGTGTTTGGCAGATATTATACCTATC
>JACMJP010000387.1 GCA_014380545.1 Chitinophagales bacterium
AGTGGTTTCGCTAAATGTTGTCCAGTTTTCAGGAAAAAATCCAACCGCTCTAGTATATTTATTTTCGAGTAATGTTTCCTGATTTGCACCTGCAATCATGAGTGAGGATTCAAACGGAATATTTGTTCCGCTTCCCCATTGCCCAAAAAACCTCGTTTTCAAATCAAATTTTCCAAATCTTGTATTATTTATTTCTTCAAGGTTTACATATTGATAATCATAATCGCTCATAAGATCATCACTTCTGAAACCGAGTTTTAATTTTCCGTTTCCGCCGAAATAATTGTAGTTGTGTTCGTATTGAATGTGCACTGCGTTATTTTCCTGTTCAAGTACATGCTCTCCATATAGCAAGTAATTATTCAGGTAATAATTTTTTAAATAATAGGCTGAGTTAAAAAAAACTGAAATTTTATTCCTGTTGCTTCTGCCAACGAATTTTTCTCCGCCGATCTTGACACCAAAAACACCGTCTAAATATTTTGTATCAAAAAAGAAATTGCTGTTTGGTAAAAATTTATCTGTTGCAGTTTTATAATTCAGATCGAATGAAAAATAATCAACATCCCGAATGTCAGCTATAGTAAGTTCACTCTTATTAAGCGAACCTGTATTATACCATGCAGTAAATTCAAACAAGTGTTTGTAATTCATATAATCACCGTTGAAATGCACTCCAACTTTTACAAAATCAACGGCGTTATACCAAACATCAGGTCGCCACTTTATTTCATAGCTATTCCAGTCGGGGTAATTCATTATATGCGAATCAAATTTCCAATCAACTGGGCATTTCCAGCTATTGTTTAATTTATTTATATCTGCTAATTGATGGGATGGGTCAATGATTACATCCGTAATTTTCGAGGGTAAAATAATCTCACCAGTATACTCCTCATTCAGCATATCCCATCCTGTCCATTTTGATAACACATTCGTTTTTGATAACATATTGCCATTCAATCTACCGAAAGAAATTCCGGAATTATCATTTTCATATTTATTAAACCATGTATTGGGAATGTAATATTTAATTGTATCACCACCGTCAGTTAAAACTGAAAAATCAATTGGCATTTGCATGCCGCCGATTCTTCTAAAAGTAATTTCATATTTATATAAAGTTTGCCCGTCAAGATTTGTTGTTCCTGTTGGCTTCACTTTTTTAATTGCATAATCAATATTTTTTGCTGTTTCCATCCACTCATCAAAAAACCAATTTAAATCAGCATGTGTATATTCCGTGATTGAATTTCGGAAATCTTCAAAATACGGATGGCATAATTTCCATTGTTCAAAATAATGTCTCATTGCTGCAAGAAATAATTCTTCACCCAACACATATTGTAAATTATATAACATGGCAGCAGTTTTATAATATACATGGTGATAACCTCCGCCGTGACCTAAGGCAGAATTAAAATAATCGCTGTGCGTATTTAGAGTCGCATCATTATTTCTCATCGCATCAGTTAAATATCCGTAATATACTTCTGTATATTGAATATTTTCCGGCTTCCTGTGTTTTAATGCATATTTTTTTTCATCTGGATATACAATTCTTATATCCCCATCAATTTTTCTGTATGTAAATGCTGTGAGAAATTGCGTAAAACCTTCATCTAATGCTGCACGATAGGTTTCGTTATTTCCGACCATTGCGAAAAACCACTGATGGCTGATTTCATGAATAAACAAATCACGGTAATAAGGATCAAAACCACCATCTAATGTGAGCATAGGATATTCCATTCCATCTCTTGCATCAGCAACAATTATTTTAGGATAAATATAATTTCCAAAGTATTTACTGTTTGTTTCAATTACCTTTTTTGTGTACTCAGCAGCATTTAGCCAACCTGCTGCATGTTGTTCCTGCACCAGTGCCACACAATTTACTATGCGACCGTCAACAAATGCAGGTATTTCATCAATACGATAAGTTGGATCAGCGGTAAATGCAAAATCATGAACATTCATTGCAAAATATTTCCATATTTTTTTTCACCCGGAATTTTTTCTATAATTATTGATGGAGATGATTCCCATTCTTTGTCTTCAAAATTTCTGATATCTAATTTTTCTCTTAAAGATTTCGGCATCGCTGTTTCGGGATTTATTAATACGCCTGTGGCGTCCACTATATATTCATGCGGAAAAGTTAAACTCACTTCATATATCCCAAAATCACCATAAAATTCTTTTCCAAGATGCTGGTCTGTATTCCATCCTGATTTTTTATCATACACACATATTCTCGGATACCAGTGTACTCCATCATAATGTTTATATCCGAATGCATTAAATAATTTCATCCTTCTGCGTATATCACCATTATCAAAATATGTTTTAAATGTTATTTGAAAAGTCATTGAACCGCCAGGAAGTATTGATTCCTGTAGATTCACTTTTAATATTGTATTGTCCTGAATTAATTCGACAGATTTGTCTGTTGGAAAACCGTTTATATTTTTTACATAAACAGAATTTATTTCAGTTCCTAATCCCTCTGTTTCGTATTTTCCAAAATGCGGATCATTTTTATTTACAAGACTTAATTCATGTGCATAAGACCCTGGTTGAAATGCTTCCTGGTATAAATGAAAATATACAAAAGGTAAAGTATCGGGTGAGTTATTATAATAGGTAAGTGTTAAACTGCCTGAAATAATATCACTGCTGTCATCAATTTCCGCATTAATACTATAATGCACATCCTGCTGCCAGTACCCTGCATAAGGCGGACTATTTTTCCAGTAATACGGATTTTCTGCGCTGCGATATGTATAAGGAGGAATGGCAACTTTATCAACTGCTGCATTTCCGGTTTGACTATATAAAGATGAAACAAACTGGATAAAAACAATACATAAAAAAGCTTTTAAATGAAGCATGCAGGGTATATTTAAAAATGAATCTCTATTTTTGAACGATTAAATTTATCCGGCAAAAATAACCAACTTGGGCACAAACCAGATATATCATACACTTGCATTAACACTCGTGCCCGGCATCGGCCCTGTAAATGCAAAAAGTTTAATAAGCTATTGCGGAAGTGCAGAGAAAATTTTTAAAACATCTAAAAAGAAACTCACAGCCATTCCGGGTATAGGAGATGGAACTGCAACTGCAATAGTTAGTCATGATATTTTTGGAAGAGTGGATGAAGAAATGCAATTTATTGAAAAGAAAAAAATTACCTGCTTAACATATTGGGATGAAAATTATCCGCAACGTTTAAAAAATTGCATTGATGGCCCTGTTCTTTTATTTTATAAAGGCAATACCGATTTAAATGCTGATAAAATAATTGGAATTGTAGGAACAAGAAATGCAACTGAATATGGAAGAAATATCTGTGAGGAAATTATTGATGGATTAAAAGAATATAATATTTTAATGATAAGCGGCTTAGCTTACGGAATTGATATAGCTGCACATAAAGCATGTGTTAAAAAAAATGTTCCCACTGTTGGAGTTGTCGGACATGGATTGGACAGAATTTATCCTCCAATACATAAAGAAACAGCAAAGAAAATGATTGATAATGGCGGAATTTTAACTGAATTTATTTCAAAAACACAACCCGACCGTCAGAATTTTCCGAAAAGAAATCGCATTGTTGCCGGAATGATAGATGCGCTGATTGTTGTAGAAACTACCGAAGACGGCGGTGCAATAATTACTGCTGCTATCGCAAATACATATAACAGAGATGTACTTGCAATTCCGGGAGATATTAAAAGTAAATATTCAAGAGGATGTCATTATTTAATTAAAACAAACCGTGCCCAGCTAATTGAAAATGCTGATGATGTACTTTCTGTAATGAACTGGAAAGAAAAAGAAATAAAACCTAAGAAACAAAGAGAATTATTTATTGAGTTTTCACCTGAAGAGAGATTGATATATGATGTATTGAAAGAAAATAATGAACTTGCGATTGATGAGTTATCTTCAAAAATACCTTTATCGCCCAGCCTGCTTGCAAGTAATTTGTTGAGCCTGGAATTTCAGAATGTAATTGCTGTATTACCGGGTAAAAGATATAAATTGAATTAATGGAAAAGAAAAATATTACACCAACACAATTACTTTTGATCTGGATAAATAAATTCCTGAATATAGTTGCATTACTTGTTGTAATATTTGTAATTGCCTTAAACCTTGGGTATCCTGCTTATGTATTATTCGTATTTTTAATTTTGCTACACAGTATTTTATTGTTATGGACCATAAATGAAGAAAGAAAAGAGAGAAGAAAGACCGGTGTTTTATATTTGATTTTATTTTTGACAGTAATACCTTATTTAGTTTTATTATTTTATATTTGAAATAATAAATCTTCAGAAACTAAAACCCGTAGGTATTAAACTTAATTTAAAATCTTTCCACCTTGCTGAAATGAAAATCACTTTCAAGATTTGCATTTTCATCACTATCACTTCCATGCACTGCATTTTCACCCAGACTTGTTGCATACATTTTCCTTATAGTTCCGTCTGCTGCATTTGCCGGGTTTGTGGCCCCAATTAATGTTCTGAAATCTTCCACTGCATTTTTCTTTTCAAGAATTGCTGCTACAATTGGTCCACTACTCATAAATTCAACAAGCTCACCGTAAAAAGGCCGTTCTTTATGTACTGCATAAAATTCTCCCGCTTTTTCGCTTGAAAGTTTAGTGTATTTCATTGCTACAATTCTAAACCCTGCTTCATTAATCATTTTTAAAATTCCACCGATATGATTGTTACGTACTGCATCGGGTTTGATCATTGTTAATGTAATATTTCCTGACATGATTTTTTAATCTTATTTTATTGAAGGCACAAAGATATACTCCGAAACCCATTCAGCAGGCATAATCTATGAATGTAGTTTTATTCTTAATGAAAAATTCAAGACCTTCGCACAATCTTTTAACATTTGATGCCGGAACTAAAACAATTATTTACAGAATTACAAACCCCGAAACGCATTGTTTTGATAGCGCACAGTCGCCCTGATGGCGATGCAATAGGGAGTTGCCTGGCACTTAAATATTATTTTGAAAAGAAAGGTCATACTGCAGATGTAATTGCTCCTGATGAATTTCCTGATTTTTTAAACTGGATGAAAGACAGTGATAAAATTTATATTTATCTCAAAAAATCAAAAACATGTTTTGCAATTCTTACACAGGCAAATTATATTTTCTGCTGCGATTTTAATGCATTAAAAAGAATTGAACAAATAGGTGATGATATATTAAAAATGCACAGAGCGAAAATAGTAATGATAGATCATCACCGTGATCCGGAGCATTTTGCCGATTATGAATTATGGGATCATGATGCAAGCAGCACATGTGAATTAGTGTATGATTTTATTTTACAGGCGGGTGATAAAAGTTTGCTGGATACAGACATTGCATCAAATATTTATGCCGGAATTGCAATGGATACGGGAGTGTTTCAATATTCAAATACATCTGCAAAAGTACATGCAATTGCCGGCGCATTGATGGAATATGGAATTAATATAGAACAAATTCACAATGATGTTTATAATCAATACGGAGAAAACAGGATGCGGTTCATCGGTTATTTATTAAGTGAAAAACTGGAAATACTAAATGAATATAAGGCTGCGTTTATGACCATAACTATGAAAGAAGCAGAAGAGTATAAATTAAGTGTGGGAGATAAAGAGGGTATTGTTAATTTACCTTTGGCAATGAGGGATGTTCAAATGGCTGTATTGTTTACTGAAGACAAGGATAAAATAAAAATATCTTTCCGCAGCAAAGGCGAAATAAGGGTAGATACATTTGCAAAACAATATTTTAATGGAGGCGGGCATAAAAATGCGGCTGGTGGGTCAACAAGAAGTAGTTTGCCTGATACAATTGAACTACTTAAAAAAGCACTACCTGAATTTTTAAATATAAAATCATAACAAATAAATATTTAATTCAAATTTCAAAATAAACAAATTAAAAACAAATAAAGATGAAAGCAAAAGTTACCATTATTATTTTATGTATTTTTTTAGTTGCCACTTCATTTACTACGGATAAAGGAAGCAAGAAAAAATTACCAAAGGGATTATATGCAGAAATTCAAACCAGTAAAGGCAATATTTTATGTTTTCTTGAATTTCAGAAAGCACCGATAACTGTGGCAAATTTTGTTGGGCTTGCAGAAGGAAAAATTCATAATGCTGCAAAACCCGATGGTACACTTTATTATGATGGATTAAAATTTCACCGGGTAGTAAAAGACTTTGTAATACAAGGCGGGGATCCTGATGGAACAGGTGCCGGAGGACCCGGATATAAGTTTAAAAATGAGATACATTCTGATTTGAAACATAGTAAAGCCGGAACATTGGCAATGGCAAATGCAGGAGCTAATACCAACGGCAGCCAGTTTTATATTACACACAAAGCAACTTCGCAGCTTGATGGTAATTACAATGTATTTGGACAAGTTGTGGAAGGGCAGGATGTGGTAGATGCAATTGTACAGGGGGATGTGATGGAACATATTAAGATCATCAGGGTTGGAAAAGAAGCGAAGAAGTTTGATGCTGCGAAAGTATTTGCGGAAGCTGAAAAAAATGGCGATGTAGTGCGTCAGTAATTTTAAGCGGAGAAATAATCTTCTAAATGAAACATGGCTTTGTCTTTTTTGATTGATTCTTTTATTGAAATTATACGATCAAAGTATAAAAGACTGTTTATAACACTTGCTTCTATTATCGTGATCATTTTTCCGCTTTTCAATTTTTTTGAATATGCAGACTCTAAGATTATAGATGGAGTGGTTTTTAATGTAACCTCTGATATAGTGAGTAACGGAAGGAAAAAAAGCACAGTAACA
>JACMJP010000388.1 GCA_014380545.1 Chitinophagales bacterium
AAAGGAAGTTCTTACAGGGAAAGCTAAATTCGGAATATTTGAGCGACTTCTTTTCCATCGCCAAATATTCCGAATTTAGCTTTCCCTGTAAGAACTTCCTTTCTTCCAATCAGGCTTGCTTCCCGGCTCATGCATGCAATGCGGTAATCCTGCAATGCTTCTTTTTTGAAATCCTCAAAAGTGAGAGATTGCTTTTGTGCAAATTGAGACATACTTTTATGATTATTGACAAAGGTATTGAAGTTCGTGCAGAGAAGTTATTGCTCGTAACAATAAGAAGGATGAAAAAAATATTTCTCTGAATTTATAAAAATATCTCCGGAGGCATAATCTTTGTTAAATTGCGACGGTCAAAATTTTGATTTATAATCTTAAGCCCTAATTTTGTTCTTTAAAGATTTATTGTAAAACCTTAAAAATTTAATATATGAAAAAATTGTTGACATTAACTGCTCTTCTCATCACTTTTGCAAGTGTAAGTTTTGCGCAAAATTTAGTAACGCCTGCAACGCCGGATGCGGTAATTGCAGACAACCCGAATGCACCGGAATTTCAATGGATGGAAGAAACTCATGACTTCGGTACTATTCCACAGGGAATACCTGTTAGCAATAAATTTGAATTTGTAAATACCGGTAAAGAACCATTAATAGTTTCTAATGTTCAAAAAACTTGTGGTTGTACAGTAACTGATTGGACAAAAGAACCAATTGCACCCGGACAAAAGGGATTTGTAATGGCGCAATTTAATGCTGCTAAAGAAGGCCCTTTCACAAAAGCAATAACAGTTCAATCAAATGCAAAAACACCAAGTGTGAAATTGTATTTTAAAGGAACTGTACAAAAATCAGAAAATACAGGCAGCGTAACTGAACAACAAACAATCTTTAACTCAAACAAATAATAATATCAAATATGAAAAATTTATTTGCCGCAATACTACTAACAGTTTGTATTAGCACAATTGCGAATGCGCAAACAGCAGACGCATCAACAAATACTAATGCACCTTCATTTCAATGGGTAAATGATACCTACGATTTCAGCAATATAGCTCAGGGAATTCCAGCAACTGCAACTTTTGAATTTGTAAATAATGGTAAAGAACCCCTAATCATTACTGATGTTCAGAAAACATGCGGCTGCACAAAAACTGAATGGCCGGAACAGCCTGTTATGCCCGGACAGAAAGGTGTAATTAAGGCTGAATATAATGCAGCAACTGAAGGTGCGTTTACAAAAACGATAACAGTAAATTCAAATGCATCAGCACCTTCGGTTAAATTAACTTTCAAGGGTACGGTAGTAAAAGATGCAGTAAGCGGTGCGCCTGAACAAAAAACGATCTTTAATCAATAAATAATTATAGTTTTATTTTTCCTGTCAAACTCCGCAATATCTGCGGAGTTTTTTATTTGTATAATAAATAATATGGGTAATTGGAATAAGAGGGATTAAACTGTTTTATGAACACATTTCTTACCTTTACATCATGCCGAATATATCTCACAGAGGTGAATTAATGCCTGCATCACCAATAAGAAAATTGGTTCCGTTTGCTGAAAAAGCGAAATTGAGAGGAATAAAAATATATCATCTCAATATTGGTCAGCCGGATATTGAAACGCCAAAGCAAATGATGGATGCGGTAAAGAATACGAATATAAAAGTATTGGAGTATTCTCATAGCGCAGGCTTTGAAAGTTATCGCAGAAAATTGGTTGAGTATTATAAGAAATGCGGTATCAGCTTAAATCACCACAACATCATGATAACAACAGGAGGTAGTGAAGCAATTTTATTTGGTATGATGAGTTGTTTGGATGCCGGTGATGAAATAATAATTCCCGAACCACTTTATGCAAACTATAATGGATTTTCAACTGCAGGAAATATAGTTATAAAACCAATCACTTCAACAATCGAGAACGGATTTGCATTACCTGCAATTTCTGAGTTTGAAAAATTGATCACACCAAAAACAAAGGCAATTTTAATTTGTAATCCCAATAACCCGACGGGATATTTATATTCGAAAGAAGAATTATTACAGTTAAGAGAAATTATTTTGAAATACGATCTTTTTCTTTTTGCTGATGAAGTGTATCGTGAATTTGTGTATGATGGTAAAGAGCATTTTTCCGTTTTAAATATGCAGGGTATGGATGAACATGTTATTTTAATGGACAGTATTTCAAAAAGATACAGCGCATGTGGAGCAAGAATAGGAGCTTTAATTTCCCGCAATAATAAAATAATGGAAACTGCATTAAAATTTGCCCAGGCAAGATTAAGTCCGCCAACTTTAGAACAGGTTTTGGCAGAAGCATTTCTTGATGTTCCGGATAATTATTTTGCTGAAGTGGAAAAAGAATATGTTGGAAGAAGGAATCTATGTATTGCAAGATTAAATGCAATGGATGGTGTTCTATGTCCCTTACCCGGTGGTGCATTTTACGGTATTGCAAGACTACCAATTGATGATTCGGATAAATTTTGCCAATGGCTACTGGAAGAATTTAATTACAATAATGAAACTGTTATGTTGGCTCCGGCAACAGGATTTTACTCAACGACGGGTTTAGGAAAAGATGAAGTGCGTATTGCATATGTTTTAAAAAAAGAAGATCTGAATAAAGCGATGGATTGTTTGCAAGCTGCATTAAAAGTGTATCCCGGAAAGGTTGAAAAAGTTCACGGTTCTGAGTTGGGTGTTTTAAATTGATCTGAATTTTCTGCATGAGAATTAATTGAATTCTAACCTATAATAATTTTTATCCTTGTTCCTGAGTTTAACCATGCAAGCCAGACTTAAATTGATCCAGGGATTTGTAGTTTTTCTGCAATAATCAGCTTATTTTTCCATACCAGCACAACGTTTCAGCGTTTATTAAGGTCTGTTAAAACGGGATTTTGTAATATTGCAACCTTTTTATTAAATATTGTTTACAGGGAATTTTGAACTGTTTATAAGGGATTGCGCTTAATCTATAAATAATTACAAACATTGGAGTATTTTTCAATCAATTTTTTAGGCCTTACTATAACAGAACCAATGACATGCTTTACAGATGTTATACTTTCTGTTCTGTGTTTTAATTTATTTTTCAGGATGCATAATAAATTTGGTGCTACGCATTTTATTAATGCATGGAAATATTTTTTCCTTTTCATGGGTTTTTCGACTGGTATAGGCGTCTTCGTACACGGGTTTAAAATATATTTTTATGAAACCGCTTATCATTACACATGGATGGCCATGAATATTGCTGCTGCATTGGCTTCTTATTTTACAATTAAGGCAACAGTTAAATTTCTTTCCAGAAACGTTAAAGAACGGAAAAAATTAAATTTAATAAATCTATTTAGCCTTTTGACTTTTATCAGTATTACTTTTATACAAAACAATTTTGAGACAGTGAAAATATATATTGGTACTGCTGTGGCAATTACCTTTATTTCTCATCTTATAGGGCACATGAAGGAAGACCTAGTGAGTAAATATATTATGCTCGGCATGGGTATATCTTTTTTAACCCTCTTTATTCACTCAACTCAGTTTTCATTTTCTGTTTGGTTCGATTATAAGGCTATTAGTCATGTTATTATGATGGTAAGTTTAATATTGGTATACCGGGGTGTATTTATCGCAAACAGAAGGCTAGCATTTACTGCAGTACAGTAAGATAACAATAACAACATTTTAATTTTCTTTCATAAAACTGTAATGTAACTGTGTAAAACCATCGGAAATATTTAATTGATAAAAACCTTCAGCAAGTTGTTTAATATCCAGGTGTTTTAAATTTTCATCCATTACATTCCAGTTCATCCGCAGAATCTTTTTTCCTGTAATATCAGTTATTTCTATCTGTAATTCATTGAAGTATTGGACCGGGTTAAGATATTCAAGAATAATTTCTTCAGATGCGGGATTCGGATATAATAAAATTAATTCATTACTTAGTGTACTTACAGAAATTATTTTTGAATAACTGTTTTTACCTGAAAAACTTGTTTGTTTTAACCTATAATAATTAATTCCTGGAAACGGATTATTATCTGTTGATGAATATTGTATTTCCATATTACTTTCCCCGGCTGCGTCAATCGTATTAATTGCATAAAACTGATTTCCGTCTTTTGATCTTTCAAGTGTAAAATAATCATTTTCTTTTTCACTTGCTGTTGTCCAGTTAATTAATACTGCATTTCCATTCCAGCTTGCATCAAAATTTATAATGTCAATTGATAATAAACAGTCGCTTACATTATAAGTAAATGAAGCGATGCGAATAGTATTACATGCATCAGTTACCGTACAGGTATAAGGAAATGAGCCATTAGAGCATGAATTTACAGTGAGTGTTGAAGATGTTGCACCCGTGTTCCATAAATAAGTATATGGCGGAACTCCATAGGCAGGCAAAGGATCTAATATTGAATTTACACAACAGCTTCCTGTAATAATTGTGCTGCCACTTCCATCAACTCCATCGCCTAATGTTTCAAGATTATGTCCGCTTAAAGTAATGCTCCATGAACCACTGCTCATTGAAGTGCAGGGAATACCTGATGGGGGGCAATTTCCACGGAATGGGCAATAACAAAAACTATTATTCATTGAAAAATTTACACTGCCGGAACATAGAGGAGCGAGGCAACTTACAGTGCTGAACATATCGAGGTTTGCACCTGAACATATTCCCGTTGTATCCCCTGAGGGTGAAATACAGCTCCACCATAAGGTAGTACTTGGTGAATAATCGCAAGGCCCTATTATTTGAAAACCTGCATCACTCATCTGACATGCTACTACACAAGTTCCTACTGTTGTCTTATACTCTGCAGAAAATGTTGCCCCCGTTAAAGTACAATTTGCAGGAAGCGGAACAGATAAATTATAAGAACAATCAGGATCAGGACCTGGGCAAAAAGTGCCATTATACCTGAATTTCATTTGACCTGATGAATATGTTGCAGAAGAAGTAACCAGAGGGTCAATTATTACAGGAAAAATTCTTAAAGGATCATTTAGCCACTCTGCAGAAATTTTTAATTCAATAATTGATGTTACGTCGTTGTATTTATAAATGCCATTAATAGCATTTTCTCTTATTCCTGATGCATCATAAACAAGTGCTTTGTCTATTTCAAAAAAATAGGTTTCAATATTTGTTGAATTTACTTGTAAAGAACCTTTCCATCCATCGGGAGTATCTTCTCCGATATTATTTTGTACTGTGTATCCATCAGGTAAATTCCATGTATCTTCAATAATTAAATACCCTGATGTAATATCTAAAGGTTCATTTATAATGAAATTAGATTTAATTGAATGGAGGTTAAAAACAATTTCAATATCAATTCCATCCCATGCATCTATAACTTTTACGCCATTATCACCTATTGTATAATTCGACCAATCTGCAAACCCAAGATCAATTATATCTCCATCAGAAGTAACGTTTTTCAAACGCAAATTTTTATTGAATTGAAACTCATCGCCGTTTACTTTGAACGCAGCATATTTATTTTCAAGGTCAATTTCAGTTGGTGTTTCCTGGTGTATTGCAAGATATACATTGTCTTCAGTTTTATCTGCTGTTAATCTTGGATCATAAGATATCCATCTTCCCAATTCATCCTGGTAGTGAAAATCACCAAAACAACTTTGAGAATAAAATTCATTGCCGCTTGATCCTGGCTTTATGTAGTATCTGTGATCCGGGGTTCTTTTATCAATCAATTCAAAACAGTCTGTACATGGAGCATTGTATGGCAGCATTCCAAATTCAGGATGAGCCTGTGCTTCTGCAGAAGACAAAGACATCAGTTCATTTGTAATAAATATATTTTTCCCGGTAAATGATACGAGATTGGGTTGCCATACAGCCATTTCCTGCGCATTTACGACACAGGCTAATGCAGTAAACAAAAAAACTACAGTCAGTTTTGGCTCATAATATTTTCCTATCATAGGAAACGGTTTAGGAATAGTAATTAATTAACCACCCACGACAATTCACTACTAAAATTAATAAATTTATATATTCATAACAAAATAAATTTTACAATAATTATGCTCAGGCTCTGCTTAAATATGTTTCTAAATCTTATTCTTTGATAAAACTATAATTCATTGTAATGATACCGCCTGAAACATGTATATTATAAAATCCATCTGATAATTGTTTTATATTCAGATGTTTCATATTGTTTTCTCCCAAATTCCAACTATCAGTGACTATGGTTTTTCCTGCAATATCTGTTATCTCAATATGAAAATATCTGTTGTTCTGCAATGGGTCGGTATATTCAAGAATGATCTCATCGCCAGCCGGGTTAGGATATAATAAAATTGATGTGTTGCTGAATGTATTTACAGAAATTATTTTGGAATAACTGATTTCTCCTGTTAGATTAACTTGTTTCAATCTATAGTAATTAATTCCTGAAATTGGATTTTCATCGTTTACAGAATAATTTACCTGGTTATTATTTTCACTTAATGCATCAACTGTAATTATTGAATTAAACTGTGTGCCGTCGTTTGATCTTTCAATTATAAAATAATCATATTCTGACCCACTTGCAGTTCCCCACTCAAGATTTACTGAATTATCATTCAGGTAGCCTTCAAAATTTATCAAATTATTTGATAAAAGGCAATCAGTAACTGAATAGGTAAATGTAGCAGTGCGAATTATACTGCATGCATCCGTAACTGTGCATGTATAAGTATATATTCCATTTGAACAGGAGTTTACTGTTAAAGTTGGTGTTGACGCTCCTGTATTCCATGAATAAGTATAAGGTGGAATACCGTAAGCTGGTAATGGGTTAAGCGTTGAAGTACCACAGCAGTTTCCTACTGTTGTATTACTGCCGCTGCCATCTGTTGCGTCACCTAATGTTTCAAGATTTTTTCCTGTTAATGTTATGCTCCATGTACTGCTGTTCATAATTGTACATGGTTCTGCAGTACCGGCGGGGCAATTTCCATTTATAGTGCATGCGTCGCAATAACTTGATTTCAAAGTAAATGTTATACTGCCGGAACATATAGAAGTTAAACAACTGACAATGCTATATATACTTAAATTTACGAATGAACATGTTCCGGTAGTATCACCGGATGGTAATCCACACTTCCACCAGAATGTTGAGCCAGGTGAGGTTCCGCATGGCCCGACAATCTGAAACCCTGCACTACTCATATAACAACTCGTCGCACATAATCCAAAACTTGTTACATAGGATGCTGAAAATTTTGCATCAGTTAATGCGCTGTTAGCAGGACGAGGTACTGTTAAAGTATATGCACAATCAGTTGCGGGACCCGGACAAAAGCTCCCATCGTGCCGAAATTTTATTTTACCAGTTGTATAAGTTGCGGATGATGTAACAAGGGGATCAATTGTTATTGGATATATTCTTGATGGATCATTAAGCCACTCAACAGGAATAATTAAATCCAATGTTGCATTTTCCAAAGAATAAGCATATGCACCTACAACAGAATTTTCAGTTGAAGCGGATGCATCATAAATAATTGCCCGGCTAATTTCAAAATAATAAGCATCTTTATTTGATGAGCTAACTTTCAATGATCCTTTCCATCCGTTTCCATCGGTTTCTCCCTCATCATAATTTAGATTATAGCCGTCAGGTAAATTCCAATCATCGGTAATTATTAAATTACCTTCTTCAATTTCCAAAGGCTCAGTAATTATAAAATTTGATTTAATTGTATGCATATCGAAAATTATTTCAATATCAATTCCATTCCATGCATTTATAATTCTCGCACCATTGTCGCCTATTGTATAATTTGTCCAGTTTGCAATACCAAGATCAATTTCTTCTCCTGCAGGGGTAATATTTTTTAGATGTAAATTTTTATTAAACTGAAATTCATCTCCATTAACTCTGAAAGCAGAATATTTATTTTCTATATCTATTTCAGTTGGTGTTTCCTGGTGTGTTGCCGCAAAAACATTTTCTTCTGTATCATCGGCTGATAACGCCGGATCATAAGAAATCATTTTTCCTGTTTCATCCAGATAATGAAAGTTTCCAAAACTTTTTTGTGAATAAAATTCATTTCCATTGGTTCCGTTTTTAATATAGTATCTTGAATCAAAAGTTCTTTTATCAATTAATTCTACACAATCATCACACGGTGTATTATATGGAAGCAAACCAAATTCAGGATGTGTTTGTGCATCAGTAGATGAAAGTGATATTAATTCATTTGTAATGGATAATTCTTTTTTTGAAAATGAATGAAGATTTGGCTCCCAAACTTCCCCGTTTTGACCGAAAGAAAAATATGGAGATGCAATACAAAAATATATCGCAAATAAAATCGTCTCAAAAAATTTCCTCTTCATAGGATACTGCTTAGGCTCCATTTACCTTTCCAATAAATATACCTTCCTAAATTCAATGTGAAAATTACGGATTAAATTAAAGCATTCAAAATATAATTATCCTCATATTTAGTGCGAAGTAAAGTTTTGTGACACCCAGGCTTGTGGAAAATAAAAAGTTTTGCTTTCGCAACATTTTAGTACCCGATGCTGAATAGAATTTATTTAGCATATGGAGAATTTGTGCAGGTGTTACTAAAATAAAAAAGCTTCGAATATATTTTCGAAGCCTTAGGTACCCGGGGCGGGAATTGAACCCGCACGAGCATTACTGCCCACAGGATTTTAAGTCCTGCATGTCTACCAGTTCCATCACCCGGGCATTTCAAAAAACAGTGACACGGTGTTGAGCCGTGCCACATACCTGAGCGAGAGACGAGATTCGAACTCGCGACCCCGACCTTGGCAAGGTCGTGCTCTACCAGCTGAGCTACTCTCGCAGTTTTATTCGGCCTAAGCTCCTGCCCCAGCCACATAAAACGGAGTGCAAATATATGCCGTAAAATCATTTAAGGAAAATCCTGCGTAAAATTTTCTTTGCATCATACTTCAAATACTAATTTTGATGCTTTCAAATTTTTATATGATGAAGAAATTAATTGAATGTGTGCCGAATTTCAGCGAAGGAAAAGATATGGGCATCATTAAACAAATTACAGATGCAATTGAAAGTGTTGAAGGCATAAAATTATTAGATGTTGACACAGGTAAAGCTACTAACAGGACTGTTGTAACTATTGTTGGTGAACCGGAGGCTGTTGTGGAAGCCGCATATCGTGCAATAAAAAAGGCTGCAGAATTGATAGATATGCGCAAACATACTGGTGAACATCCCCGTATGGGTGCAACAGATGTTTGCCCTTTTATTCCAATTGCAAATTCTACAATGGAAGATTGTATAGAATGTGCCAAAAAATTAGCAAAAAGGGTTGGAGATGAATTAAAAATTCCTGTTTATTTATATGAAAGTGCCGCAACAAAACCTGAAAGAAAAAATTTAGCAAATGTACGGGCAGGCGAATATGAAGGTATTGAGCAAAAAATAAAATTGCCTGAATGGAAACCTGATTTTGGTCCTGAATTATTTAATGCAAAAAGCGGGAATACAATTATTGGTGCTAGAGATTTTCTTGTTGCATTTAATGCCAATTTAAATACTACAAGTGTGCGCCGGGCAAATTCAATTGCATTTGATATAAGGGAAAATGGAAGAGTAGATCCTGAAGGTAAAAAAGATGCTGATGGAAATGTGTTGCGTACTCCGGGTGTTTGTAAAAGTGTAAAAGCTATTGGATGGTATATTGAGGAATATGGTATTGCGCAGGTGAGTATGAATTTAACGAATATAAATATTACTCCTGTGCATATTGCATTTGATGCATGTGTTAAAAGTGCTTATGAAAGAGG
The DNA here is from genome assembly GCA_014380545.1 of Chitinophagales bacterium. Taxonomy (GTDB): domain Bacteria; phylum Bacteroidota; class Bacteroidia; order Chitinophagales; family BACL12; genus JACMJP01. The sequence continues at coordinate 9,843 of JACMJP010000388.1, forward strand.
AATGCGGGTTACAGGAAGTGAACTGGTTGGATTAATTCCATTACAAAGTATGCTGGATGCGGGAAAATATTTTCTTGCTAAACAAAACAGGAGTATTGGTGTAAGTGAAGATGAATTAATTAAAATAGCAATTAAAAGTATGGGGTTAGATGAATTAAATACATTTGATCCCGGCGAAAAAATAATTGAATATAAATTAACAGGAAAAGAAAAAAGTGGAAAGTTAATTTCCATGAATTTAAAAGCATTTGCCAATGAAACTGCAAGCGAAAGCCCTGCCCCCGGTGGAGGAAGTATTTCTGCTTATGTTGGTGCATTGGGAATAAGTCTGGCAACAATGGTTGCAAATTTATCTGCTGCAAAAAAAGGCTGGGAAGAAAAATGGAAAGAATTTTCTGATCATGCAGAAAAAGGTCAGCAATTAAAAGATGCGTTATTAAAATTAGTGGATGAGGATACCTATGCATTTAATCAAATCATGCATGCATTTGCTTTACCAAAAAACACAGATGCAGAAAAAGCGATGCGCAAACAAGCAATTCAGGATGCAACAAAATATGCAATTGAAATTCCTTTTAAAGCAATGCAGTTAAGTTTGGAGAGCATGCATACTATTAAAGCAATGGCACAAATTGGCAACCCGAATTCGGTGAGTGATGCAGGTGTTGGTGTTTTATGTGCAAGGGCAGCAGTACTGGGTGCTTTTTTAAATGTGAAAATAAATGCTTCAGGTTTGACTGATAAAGCATTTGCGGGTAATAAAATAAAAGAAGGAGAGAATATGGTGAGTGAAGCGGAAATAATGGAAAAAGAAATTTTGGAAATTGTGCATTCAAAAATAAATTAATGCAAAAGGATATATTTACGACATACTGTTTTTTGTTGATATTTAATTTTTCTTTTTCCCAAACACCCCAATTTATTACGCCAATACAAGGAACACATCTTGAAGATTATTATTTAGTGAATTATGTTGATTGGGATTTCACAGGCATACTGGATTACAAATGCGGGAATAAAACATATGACGGGCACCAGGGAACTGATTTCGTGATTCGCAATTTTGCACAAATGGATGCAGGGGTAAATGTATTTGCTGCTGATACAGGGATTGTAACATTTGTGCTTGACACATTATTCGACAGAAATAAAACTGCGATAAGCGGTGGGTTCGGAAATTATATTTGCATAAAAC
>JACMJP010000389.1 GCA_014380545.1 Chitinophagales bacterium
AATAATATATGGAAGAAAATAATTTATTTTATTTGGCTTCTGGAAGCCTGATCAGGGCTACTTTTGCAAAAAAAATAATGACAGTAGCTGAAGCAGGAAAAAAAAATTATTCTACTACAACAACAGGTAACCAAAAAATGGAAATTTTATAACTGATATTTTTGATATAATAAATTCTGAAAATATTTAATTGTAATTTCATTCCCGGATCGTATAAAATAATTATGAAAACATCTATTATATTATTTTTTGGTCTTTCATTTTTTACTGCTTTAAACAGCAGTGCACAAAATTACCGTGTAAAAAATGCTTACATCCAGTTTTTTAATGGTATTGAAATAATACCCCTTATAAATACCTCTTATATCTATTCAGGAACAAATGGCGGTGCATATAAATGTGAAGCTGATTTTGCAGGCACTCATCCAGAAGAAAATAATTACCAGTTTAATCCTATTAATTATGATTTTTCTTTTCTTGATGGAATGGATGGTACAACGCATCTTCCAATAATGAAATACACGAAACAATACAATGAGCATAATAAAGTTACAGAATACCTGGAACAGGCATGGGATGGTTATCATTATATGAATTACAGAAAAACAATTTATACATATGAAGAAAATAACATGATAAAAAAAGCCCTTTACGGATGGGATGTAACTACATGGTATATTTTTGCTATTATAGATTTTATATATTCTGATGTCCGCCTTACAGAAGAAATTCATACCTATTCCGAAGGAGCCGAATGGCTTAATTCATTAATGTATGCTTATTCATATGATAGCCTGAACAGGCTGGCATCTTATGAATTAAAATTATGGGAAGATGATGCATTTCAAAAATTCAGCATTTACACATTGCATTATAAAGATGCAGTGCATGTGGATACAATTAATTATGGCTATATAGGAGATACCTCGTATGTAACCGAAATTCAATATTATTATTCATATAATGAAGATGAAAAAATACAGCGGATCATTGTAAAAAATGTTCCCGGTAGTTTGTATTCAACTTATAATTATTCGTTCGATGATAACGGAAATATTTCAACAGTTTTCCGGGTTCAGTCTGATACACCCGAAGCATATGAAACTACAATAATTACATGGGAAAAATATGATACTATAGAACATACTTTTTCAAGTGAAGATATTAATATATATCCTAATCCGGTGCATGATGAATTATATATTAGTTTTGATAATTCGGATCAATCCCCTGTAACAATAAATATATATGACCTGTACGGAGAACTTGTAAATACAATTAACAGCAGCGGCAATCAAATTGTATGGAACCTCACAAATGCATCCGGAGGCAGGGTTGCAAATAGTATCTATATCATAAAATTTGCAAAGGATAATGATTCTATAAATACCAAAAAAATTATTGTAGTGTAATGATATTCCATTGACAACTCAAAAACACTTCAAAAAAAATTAATACTGCTATGCACTGTCTGGTATTTCATTTGTTCAAATTATGTAATGCATATACTCTATAAAAATTAAATTTTTAAGTATGGGAAAGTTAATAGTGTACAATTTCGTATCCCTTAATGGTTATTACAAAGGCCTAAAGGATGACATCAGCTGGGCAAAAAGCGACTCAAAAGGAGAACAGGAATTCGCAGCTGAAAATCTTAAATCCGGAAACATACTTCTTTTTGGAAGGGTTACTTATGAGATGATGGCAGGCTACTGGCCGTTACCTGATGCTGCTAAAAATAATCCGCTTGTTGCTGACGGAATGAATAAGGCGGAGAAAATTGTTTTTTCAAAAACATTAAAAAATGCGGAATGGAATAATACCAGGATCATAAAAGATAATATGGAAGAGGAGATAAAAAAACTGAAAGAAACTTCCGGAAAAGATATGACATTACTTGGCAGCGGAAGCATTGTAACACAGTTTGCAGACATGGGGTTAATTGATGAATTCCAGATAATGGTTCATCCTGTAGCAATAACAGAGGGCACACCTATTCTAAAAGATATTAAACAAAAATTGGAACTAAAACTTACAAGTATAAGAGAGTTTAAAAGCGGTGTTGTTCTGCATTGTTACCAACCTATGAAAAAGTAGCAAAAAAAAATTTTTGATCATTAGGATGCGTTTGAAATAGTAAAATATTTTAAATGGTAATTCCCGGCTCCGGTAAACATCATTATTAGTTCAGTGTAGCTTAGATACATGGTTGTAATTGGTGGGAATAGTATTTCTATTCTTCCTATTTTTATAGATCAAAACCATTCTTTATGCATTTCAAAATTTTATTATCCTGTATTTTCCTTTTCACACAGTTAGTGCATGCTCAAACCATTAACAGCAGTGAAAGAATGAAAGAAATAGTTAAATACATTAATGAAGAATATGCTTATGATATAAATATTGACTCCATACTTGATAAAATGGTGTCTGATTACCTGAATGATACTGCCACAATTCATGCATTATTTAAACATCTTGATCCACATTCAAATTATATGGATGAAAAGGAATACAAAGAATTAAAAGTAGGGTTATCCGGAAATTTTCAGGGTGTAGGGCTTGTGTTCACCATTTTTAATGATACCATTCTTATAACAAAAGTATTTGACGGAGGTCCGGCAGAAAAGGCGGGACTAAAAACAGGTGATAAACTTATTAAAATAAATAATAAAGATTTTATAGGAAAAGGATTGAGTTATGATGATGTTATGTACACACTAAGAGGCGCAAAGGGAACAGAGGTGGAATTAAGTGTAAAAAGAAATAATAAAGATGATTTAATTCATCTGCATGCTACCCGTGATAATATTTCCATAAAAAATGTAGAAGCATTTTATATGCTCGACAAACAAACAGGGTATTTAAAATTCAGTTCTTTTTCTGATAATACAATAAAAGAAGTGCATGATGCATTACAACAATTAAATGCAGCAGGGATGAAAAAACTGATACTTGATCTGCGGGATAATTATGGAGGATATTTTAGTGCAGCAATTGGAGTGGCGGATGAATTTTTACCTGAAAATACATTGCTGGTTTATACAGAGGGAAGACCGGGAACAAGAAAAGATACTTACACAGAGAAGCATGGATTATTTGAAAAAGGACCTATGATAGTGCTTGTGAGTGAAGCCACTGCCAGCTCTGCAGAAATATTAACAGGGGCATTACAGGATAATAAAAGGGCAGTCATTATGGGTAAAAGAAGTTATGGAAAAGGGCTTGTCCAAAATTTATTTCCACTTGCGGATTCTGTTTCAGCAATTAAATTAACTACTGCACGATATTTTACTCCTTCCGGAAGATGTATTCAGCGCTCTTATGATGAGGGTGTTGATACATATAATGAAGAATATATTGCAATACTTAATAATAATGGTGTGCTGCCCGACAGTTTAAAAAAAAATAAAAATATTGACTGGGGAATTATTCCCGACAGGTATGTTGCAGAAGACACAACGCCGGTAAATAAATTATTTAACCAGTTATATTACCGGTATCATCTTTCACAAGTTGCATATTCTTACTATGCTGACCATATACAACTTTTCGAAGCATATAAAACTGCTGATGAATTCAATAAAAATTATAAACCGGATGATATATTATTTGAAAAATTTAAAAAATATGTTGCTGAACAGGAAAAGTCTCCTGATAATTATTATCCCGAATTAATATATACAGATGCAGAATTAAATAATGCCCGCACTAAAATAGAGACGGCATTTAAAGCATACTTTGCACAGGCGAGATGGGGAGATGCAGCCTACTACACAATTATAAATTCCATGGATGCAGAAATAATTGCAGCAAAGGATCTTTTAAAAGAATAAAAAAAATAAAAAAGCCCTGCATCTTCTGCAGGGCACCCTTCAAAACCATATACATGATAGAAAATGAAAACTTAAATCATTACTGTACTTACTTCAGGAATGGCACTTAAATAACCGTCTTCGCCAGCATTCTTCCTGTTTCAAAATAATCTTCAACAGGCTCTGGTTGAAATGTATTTAACCCGTCAACATACCTGTTATACATGCAAAATGAAGCAGCAATTAATATTGCATCGTGTATTTCAATTTCTGATGCTCCTGCATTTTTTGCACGGTCAATATCTTCCTGTTTCACAAGCTTTCCATCCTGTTGCACTTTGGCAGCAATATTTAATAAAGATTTAAATTTTTCACTGATAGGTGCTGCTTCAAAATCCTGCAAAATGATTTCAACTGCTGAAATTCCTCCCTTTAAATCATGTGCAGCACTTGCACCATGACTTCTGTAACAGAATAAAGTTTTATTTCTGTAAGAAGTAAAAGCAGCAATTATTTCTCTTTCATTTCTGCTGAGAGAAGACGGCCCTCTTAATAAAACTTCCACTAATTCATTCATTGGTTTCGCCGTTTCAGGGCGAAACATCATAGGCCCGATAATTCCGGGAACACCTTCGGGTATTGTTATATAAGCCATAATTTATTTATTTATTTTTGTGATAAATTAAAATTCAAAAAACAATTAAACTGCAACACCTATTTTATTTAATATTTCCTCTGCCATTTTAGTACCTTCTATGCGGGCTTTAATTTTTGCAAAAGCAATATCCTGTGCAGTGGATGTATCGTCAGCAAATGGAGAAAATCCGCAATCATCTGTTGTTCCTAATTGTTCAACAGGAATATATTCAGCAGCAAGTAAAATAAGATCACGAATTTCTTCAGGTCTTTCAACAACCGGATTTAAAACATCGGTTACACCAATAAATACTTTCTGGCCAGGTCTTAAAGAATATTTAATTGCCTCCAACACTTCTTTTTTATCTTTTTCTGCAGCAAATTCAAGATAAAAATTTGTTGCATGCAATTCAAATAATAAAGGAAGTAATTCAGCATATGGTATATCTGCGCTATGTGTTGAATCATGATCTCCTCCCGGGCAGGTATGCACACCTATTTTCTTTTTTTCTTCCTCACTAAAGCGGTCAATAACCTGGTTATTCAGATCAATGAACATTTTTAATAATTGTTTTGATGGATCTAATTTTATCGCCAGCCTTGCTTCTGTAAAATCTATCTGCACATTATATGCTCCTGCATCAAGGCACTGCCGTATATCTTTTTCAGTTTCATTTATAAGATCAGCAATAAATTGTTCACGGCTATAATTTTCAATTCCGTTTGCCGGGTAAATTAAACTAATAGCGGATGCAGAAATTACCGCCTGCTTTACAGGATGCGATGTATATTTCTTTGCTTTATTTAAATACTGCACTGCATAATTGCGATATTTAAATGGTCCTGCAGTTAACTGGGGAAGCTGTCTTGTGTGACCGTCAGCAAAAGGAATCACAACACCATCTGCCGCAAGATATTTATTACCATGCAGCGGATAGGTTATAAAGCTTGCCTTTGACTGTTCGCCATCTGTAAGTACCGCAGCACCTGTTTCCTCCATTCTTTTTATAACAGCAGCAATAGCATTATCAAATAAAGTTGCAAGTGCCTCAGCACTCAGGTTTCCTGCTGCATTTTCTTTCATTGCATTTATAAGATCTGCAGAGCGGGGAATACTTCCTATTGGTTCACTTGTTATTCTCATTATTGAAATTATTTTTTGTGATGAAATATTAATTTACCGAATAAAAGTAGGCCTTCCGTTTTTTTGCAGCAAAACACTTTACTATTTATTTACAAGCTTTATAAATCATTTACATTTCATCACAACTATTCAAGCTTTCAGAAACCTGATTTGTAAATTAATTTAATATAGTATTAATAAATTGTAAAAATCATTATAGCATTCATTCTTTTGTTTTATTTCGTGTTTCAAATGAAGTTATGCAACCACAAACTTTGATAGAAAAACCTTTGCTTACAAACAAAATATTTAATACCACAGTCATCCTTGCAGCACTAGGATATTTCGTAGATATCTATGATCTTATGTTGTTTGGTATTGTGCGTACACCCAGTTTAATGGCATTGGGATATGCCGGCGAAGAGCTCACAACTAAAGGTTTTTATCTTTTAAATATGCAAATGATGGGTATGCTGCTGGGAGGAATTATATGGGGAATATGGGGAGATAAAAAAGGAAGGCTGTCTGTTTTATACGGTTCTATTTTTATATATTCTGTTGCAAATATTTTAAATGGCATGGTAGATAATGTGCAGCAATATGCTTTATTAAGATTTATTGCCGGAATAGGATTGGCAGGTGAACTTGGTGCAGGCGTTACATTAATAAATGAAACAATGACAAAGGAGAGAAGAGGCTATGGCACCATGCTTATAGCAACACTGGGTGCATTTGGAGCAATAACGGCAGTGCTGGTTGCAAAAAACTTTTCGTGGCAAATTGCATATTATGCAGGTGGGGGATTAGGGCTTGTATTATTATTAATGCGCATCGGCACATATGAATCCGGCATGTTCAAAAAAATGAGGGCCGAAACACATGGCAATAATAATTTTTTTAAATTATTTACAAATAAGAAATTAGCAGGTAAATATTTATTATGCATACTTGGAGGAATTCCTATCTGGTTTATTTTAGGGATGCTTATTATTCTCTCTCCTGAATTAAGTAAAACAATTGGCGTTTCAAAACCCGTAAATGCAGGTGCTGCTATTTTATGGGTATCTGTTGGAATGGCTTTAGGTGATTTTGCAAGTGGTATGCTAAGCCAGTATTTTAAAAACAGGAAAAAAATAATTCTTGCCTATATTATTTTTTGTATTTGCGTAATGACAACTTATTTATATGTGCGCAATATTAATATTTCAGTATTTTATTTTTTGTGTGTTTTATTAGGAATAGGGTCAGGATACTGGGCTGTATATGTAACCATGATATCAGAACAATTCGGAACAAATATCCGCTCAACAGTTTCTACTACCATACCAAACTTTGTAAGAGGTATGGTAATTCCAATTACTGCGTTATATATGTTCCTTGTAAAAGAAATAGCTGCAGTAAATGCGGTAATGCTGGTCGGTTCTATTTGTATGGTCATCTCATTAATAGCGTTACTCTTATTAAAAGATACGTATGGAAAAGACCTCGATTATATTGAGGAAAGATAGCTACTTATAATTTTGATGTAAGTAAACCGCTTAAAACATAAATATTATTTCCCTGCATATTCAAACTGATATTGCACAGGGAATTCTGTTGAAA
>JACMJP010000390.1 GCA_014380545.1 Chitinophagales bacterium
CAGGAAAAACCCGCAAAAATGTTATTGATATTTTCCAGCATGGGGATTATTGCAATGCTTATCGGTTTATTAACACAGGGTGAAGTTGCAAAATTTGCATTCATAAGCGGCGGATTATGCTGCAGTATCGGCTGGCCCTGTATTTTTGCATTAAGCATTTTAGGATTAGGAAAATATACTTCACAGGGTTCTGCATTTTTAATTATGATGATATTAGGCGGCGCAATTATCCCTCCATTGCAGGGATGGATCGCAGATACTATTGACATTCACTCAAGCTACTGGGTTGCGGTATTTTGTTTTTGTTACCTGGCATGGTTCGCTATAAAAATTCCATCTATTTTAAAGGCTCAGGGAATTGATATGAATATAAAACCGGATGCATCGCATTAATAATTTAAAATGAATAGTGTTAACGAACAACTGATCAGAGCTTTTTATGAATCATTTCAGAAAAAAGATTATGCAGCAATGCAACAGTTCTATGCAGATGAAATTGAATTCAATGATGAAGTATTTGTGGGATTAAAAGGCAAGCAGGCAAAGGCAATGTGGCATATGTTAGTGGAACGATCGGGAGATTTATCAATTATATTCAGCGATATTAAAGCTAATGAAGCATCCGGTTCTGCAAATTGGATAGCAATTTATACTTTTTCCAGAACAGGAAGAAAAGTGATAAATAAAATACATGCAAATTTTATTTTTAATGCTGGGAAAATAATTAAACATACAGATCATTTTAATTTTTGGAAATGGAGCAGCATGGCTTTGGGCCTAAGCGGCAAGTTATTAGGATGGACACCCTTTTTAAAAAATAAAATTCGAAAAGTTACCAGCAAAATGCTGCAGCAATTTATTGAAGCTCATCCACAGTATCAATAAGCTTCTATTTATTCTTTCAATATTATAACTTAAAAACAAAACCGCCCTTCTTCAATTCCCTGTATCTTATTTTATTGAATTTGTATAACCTGGCTGCACGGTGCGAAACATCTTTTTGTTTATTTTTTGATTCAATTAATAACTCTGAAGAAAGTATCTTTTTTCTGAAATTTCTTTTGTCAATTTCTGTTTCCAGAATTGCTTCATACAAATGTTGTAATTGTGTGAGCGTAAATTGTTCTGGCAATAATTCAAAACCAATAGGTTCGTAGCGAATTTTATTTCTGATTCTTTCAATACCTTTTTTGGCAATTTCAATATGATCAAAAGCTAATTTTGGAAGGCTATTGGCAGGCCACCAAAATGCTTTTTTCGCAAAGGTTGTTACCGGATGTAATCCGTTATCAGAGCGTTTAATAATTGCATAATACGCAATTGTTATAACCCTCCCCTGCGGATGGCGATCAATTTTACCAAAAGAATATAATTGCTCAAGGTAAACATTTTTCAATCCCGTTAATTCATATAAAACTCTTTTCGCAGCTTCATCAATATCTTCTGTGTCATAGGCAAGATTACCTGGAAGGGCTTTCCATTTTTTATAGGGAGGTTCATTACGATCAATGAGCAAAATTTTCAGTTCTCCCGCATCAAATCCGAAGATGACACAATCAACTGAAAAATCAGAATGAAGAGTAGGTAGTTTAATTCTTGCCACGATACAAATTAAAGAAAGGTTTTAGTGAAATAAATTAATTATTTATAAAAATTTCATATTTTGATGTTTTACTTTATCAATTTAAAGGAAGCTTTTAAATTACTTTCTGAGCTCCCGCCAACAAATACATCAAACATTCCGGCTTCAGCATTCTTTATCATTTGCGAATTATAAAATGCAAGGTCATCTGCATGTAAAGTAAAAGATGCTGTTTTGCTTTCGCCCGCTTTTAAAAATATCTTATTAAATCCTTTCAATTCTTTTACAGGCCTTGTTACACTTCCCACTATGTCATGAATGTATAGTTGAACAATTTCTTCTCCATCCCTTGTTCCCGTATTTTTTATTGTTACAGTTATTGTAATCAAATCAGTAAAATTAATTTCATTCTTATTTAATTTTAAATCGACATAAGCAAATGTTGTATAACTTAATCCATAACCAAAAGGATATAATGGTGTGTTTACAATGTCTAAGTATTTTGAGGTGTATTTGCTGTCTTCATTAAAGGGTCTTCCTGTATTTTTATAGTTATAATAAATAGGAATTTGTCCGACATTTCTGGGAAATGTTACGGTCAATTTTGCAGAAGGATTATAATCGCCAAATACAATATCTGCAATTGCATTTCCTGTTTCTGTTCCGCCAAACCATGTTTCCAAAATTGCATTAATATTTTCATCCTCCCAGCTTAATGTTAATGGTCTTCCATTCATTAATAAGAGAACAATCGGTTTTC
>JACMJP010000391.1 GCA_014380545.1 Chitinophagales bacterium
GTTTCAGCGATTCCGGAATTTGTTTCTTTAGGTTTTTCATTTCTTAGTAATACATAGGCAAGCCCCAGAGTAGTTAACAATAAAAAAAACAGTAAAATATTTCAAATCCGGTGGTATTAATATTGAGAATGTTTTTAGCCGGATCAGGGGATTGTTTTCACGCTTAATGAACCTGATATGCGTACAATATCAGATATTTTTTCATTTGGTCTTTAGCATCAAATCAAATAAAAAAGTCCATAGATTCAATAAATAATTTCGTTATTGCGAAATAAATTTATAATTTCATAAAATATTCGGCGATTCTGAAATGCATTTATGGTCATAATTACAAAGGGAATTATTCATGCTTTTGCAGATAAACATCCAAACGCTTCAGCACCGCTAAATGATTGGTATGAAAAAACAAAGTCGTCATCATGGAAAAATTTCGCAGCAGTAAAACAAACTTTCAAGGCCGTAGACCCGATAGGAAATGACCGTTATGTTTTTGATATCGGTGGAAATAATTTCAGGATGATAGCGATGATACATTTCAACATCAGAACTTTATATATCAGAGCAATTTTAACGCACAAAGAATACGATCATTTAAATAAGACCAGGAAGCTGAATAAGCTATAAAAGTTTAATATTAGTAAAATTTATTAAAATGAAAATAATTTCAAACAGCCAGTATCATTCTGCATTAGCTAAAATTGAAACCTTTATTGAAAAGGGATTTCAGAAATTAAATAAAACAGAAACCGAACAGCTAAAACAACTCTCAATAGCAGTGGAAAAATATGAAAATGAAAAATATCCCATGCCTGTAGAAACTGATATTATTAAAATTTTAGAGCATTATATGTTTGAGCATAGAATTAATAAGAACGAACTTTCCAAACAACTTGAAATCCCTAATTCTACTTTAAGCGAAATAATGAATAGGAAAAAGAAAATTAATTTAGCTATAGCTAAAAAGCTACACCAAAAGCTGAATATAGATGGAAATTTTTTATTGCAGGTAGCTTAATACGTCTGAGTTGATCATTAATAAGCTCTGTATGCATCGTTAACAAAATAATTTTCTAGTAAATTAAGATGATTTGATTTTAAATGCTTTTTAAAATTATGTGCTGTAAAACCAGATCATGCACCTTGTACTTTATTTCTTTTTAAACCATCTGCTATTTTCCAGATAAGATGTATGCAGGATAGTTCCTGTTAAAAACTCTGTATGATAAGATAATAGCAAAGAAATGAACACCCTGTTACAGTTTTGTCCAAATGCAAGCAAAGAAACAAAACGTTTGATTAAACACTTCTTTTGTCCATAGATCAATGTCAGCAACCTAAAATATTATTTAATCCGGAATTTTTATCCATCAGCAATCATTAAAGGTTAGTACCGGTCTTATATTTTTTATTCCGGATTTTAACATTGAGTTCCTCTAAAAAGCGGCCTGATGCGGAATCTCCATGAAGCATTGCTTCCATTAATAATTTAGCTCCCCCTGATATATCCCTGGTAAAGTCGCAACGATCGTAGCCATGCTGCTTTAATACAATAGTATCAGCAGCAAATGAATATAAAAATCCTAATGTCCGCTTTGCAGGCA
>JACMJP010000392.1 GCA_014380545.1 Chitinophagales bacterium
ATAATCATATTTTAAAAAAGCCATATAATTATTGATAGGATGCAGGTATCACTTGAAAAAAAATTGTTTATTGCATTTTTCATTGTAATTATCTTATTATGCTTCAGCTTTTTTTTATATTTTTCCGGCGAAAGGAAATTCAATGAAACAAATGAGTTGGTAAATCATACAAATGAAGTTCTATATCATATCAGCCTTACTAAGTCTCTTATAACAGATATAGAAAGTACGGTGAGAGGCAAAATATTGGGTGCAGATTTACCGAAAGATGATGTAAGCGAAGAAAAAATTTTAGAACTTGAAGACCAATTTAAAACTCTGCGCAAATTAATTAGCGATAATCCGGCACAGATATCAAATCTTGATTCTCTGGAATATTTCGCAAATAAGAAAAATAGTTTCATGCTTGCCTCGCTATATGCACTTAACCATGATGACTTTGAAACAGCGAAAAATATGATAAGTCAGGGCGAGGGTGTTGCTTTAATGGATATCATACAAAATATTATTGATAATATGCGGGCACTGGAAACTCAACTGATGATGGAGAGGAATACTGATGTACGCACTTCTGCCAGGCAATCAAATGAAACATTTATTATCCTGTTTATTTTCGTTGCGGTTATTATATGTGCAGCATATTTTATTGTGACAAAAGAACTTGCTTTGCGTAGAAAAACAGAAATGAATTTATTATTCCGGTCTTTTATGGCAGAGAATGCACATGATGCTATTGTGGGTACTGATAATAATATCAAGATTAAATTCTGGAATAAAGCTGCAGAAAATGTGTATGGATATAAAGCAAAAGAAATTGTTGATAAATCGGGAATAGATGTTATAAAGGCAGATTACCCCATCAACAGATCCCGGGAAAAAATATTTGCAACATTAAAAGAAAGAGGGGATTGGGAGGGTGAGCTTTTTCATTTTAACAGGAATAATAAAAGAATACCGGTAATTCTTTCGGTAACTTCTATAAAAAATGATGATGGCAATCCAATAGGCTATGTGTCTATTATTCGTGATATATCAGAGCGAATGGAAGCGGAAAACAAATTAAATCTTGCAAACCTGCAATTACAAAAAAATATCACACAATTACAGGCATTAAATAATGATCTTGAATCATTCACTTACTCTGTATCACATGACCTGCGCACTCCCTTACGGGCGATAAACGGATATACCATGCTCCTGCAGAAATTGGTAGACAGATCAGATGTAGAAGCAATGCGATTAATGAAAGTGATAGTTGATAATGTGAACAGGATGTCTCATCTCATTGATGACCTTTTGAGTTTCTCTCATGCAAGCCGCAAAGAGTTAGTTAAAGAAACTGCAGACATTCATACAATGGTTATAAGTTGTGTTGAAGAATGTAAAAAAAATGCACAACAGCCTCAAACAGAATTTAAAATTGAACCTTTACTTCCATGTGTATGCGACAGTATAATGATGCATCAGGTATGGCAAAATCTTATCAGCAATGCTTTAAAATACTCATCAAAAAAAGGAAACCCTTCTGTTCAGATATTGTCAGAGAAAAAAGATAAAAAGATCATTTACGCAATTAAAGATAATGGTGCGGGTTTCGATATGAAATATTATAACAAATTATTTGGTGTTTTTCAGCGTTTACATGACCAGGATGAATTTCCGGGGACGGGAGTTGGGTTGGCTATTGTTTTCAGAATTGTAAAAAAACATGGGGGAGAAATATGGGCAGAGTCGAAAGTAAATGAAGGCGCTGTGTTTTATTTTTCAATTCCCGATCAGGATAATTAAACAATTACAAATATTAATATATGAATTTGAATGAAATTGAAATTGTTTTGGTAGAAGATAATTTAGCAGATGCTGAATTAACCATAAGAGCATTGAAGGATGCCCACATTATGAATAACCTCATTCATTTAAAAAATGGCGAGGAGGCTCTTGACTTTTTATATTCAAGAGACGCATATGTAAGCAGAAACGCAAACATACATCCCAAAGTTATTCTGCTTGATCTGCGTATGCCTAAAATAAGCGGAATAGAAGTATTAAGAGAAATAAAATCTGATGAAAATCTTAAATCTATTCCTATTGTTGTACTTACTTCTTCAACAGAAGACCCGGATGTACAGGAATGTTATAAACTTGGAGTGAACAGCTACATATCAAAACCAGTTGAGTTTAACCGCTTCGCCGAGGTTGTTGGACAACTTGGATTATACTGGTTACTTTTAAATACACATGTTTAAATTGCAAATTATTTTTCCTAACTTAAAGCAAGCTTACTTGTAAATATTAATGCACTTGTGCTACACCCGGACTATAATGGTGACACGGAAACATTGTGAATAAATTGTGTTTGTTTTCAAGTAGCTTTTACAGCATTGAATATCTGTGAACCTGTATCTACAGTTATGTGAACTGCCCGTAAAGTGTCATATGCAACATTTGATAGATGATCTTCGCTCTGTATAATATCGCATTACTTTACTGAAACTTTCCATTGAAAGGAAATTGATTTTCCAAATTCAATACATCTTTTTTTGAGGTTGCTGAATTGATTTAATGAAACTCACCACAACACTTTACAACATAAAAAATATGTATAAAAGTGGTTAAGAATATCAAAAAAAAATAATATGAAAAATCTATTCTTTGTGTTTATAACACTTTTTTTTGCAGCATGCAGTATAAATGAAAGCGAAACAATGCTTGCCGAATACGATGAAGAATATGCTTATCGTGAAATTGACAGTTGTAAATGTGCTGAAGGAGAAGTTCCGTTTTTAAGAATTAAAAACCAGCAGAAGTTTTATCTGTTACCAAATGGAGATACGGTAGGATCATTTCCTGATATGTTAAAAGCAATTAATATTCATAATTTCCAGCATATTGAATTGGAAGTATATGGTTTAAGGCCTGACGGATTGACTCCTACTAAAAGGAGACCAATATTATACACCGAGAATGTATTTAATTCATGCATTGATCTGAATGAGATCGGAGCTTTGTATTATGGTTCGGATGAATTGCCTTTAAATGTTTACTGGATTTGGAAGGATAGCTACGGAAATGAATTCACTTTAATTGATAGTGTCAGCGGTCATCCATATATATATGTTCCGATAACGGATTGATAAGATCCGGCATCCCATTATTTACACAACCAGCATCTTCTTTCTTTCACCTACCTGCTGTCTCCACATTGCATAATACAAGCCTTTATCCTCCAATAGTTGTTCATGCTTTCCTGTTTCAATAACTCCCCCCTGCTCAAGCACATAAATTCTGTCGGCATGCATAATAGTTGATAAACGATGCGCAATAAGAATTGTAATTTGACTGCGTTGGGATGAGATATTAATAATTGTATTTGTTATTTCTACTTCCGTTAATGAATCAAGTGAAGAAGTTGCTTCATCAAAAATTAATATTTTCGGTTTTCGTAATAATGCTCTTGCAATACTTAAGCGTTGTTTTTCTCCGCCGCTTAATTTTAATCCTCCTTCACCAATTATTGTTTCAATCCCTTTTTCTGCCCTTGATAGCAGATTAGAACAACTTGCTTTTTGCAGCGCATCTAATAAATCACTATCTGTTGCCTGAGGGTTTACAAATAATAAATTCTCTTTTATGGTTCCTGAAAATAATTGTGTATCCTGTGTAACAAAACCAATTTGATTTCTCAGATCATTAAAATCAATTTCATTTTCATTCAATCCATTGTAAAAAACATTTCCTTCCTGCGGACGATATAATCCAACCAGTAATTTCATTAATGTACTTTTTCCTGAGCCTGACGGGCCAACAAATGCAATTGTTTCTCCGCTTTTAATTTTAAAACTTATATTATCAATTGCATTGCTTTGTGCTGTTTTATGTTTAAATGCAACATGGTCAAATTGCAGTGTATTTATTTCTCCTAGGTGTTTTGGTGATGCTGGTTGTGGTTCCGGATGTTTTATCATCAGGTTGTGAAAATTATTCAAAGAAGCTTCACTTTCCCTGTATGCAATAATAATACTTCCCAACTCCTGCAGAGGCCCAAATAAAAAGAAAGAAAAGAATTGCATTGTTGCTAATTGACCTGCCTCAAGCTTATTACCGAAAATGAGCCATAATAAAATAAATAAAATAATTTGCCTTAAAGTATTTATAAATGTGCCCTGTATAAAACTAATACTTCTGATGCGTTTTACTTTAGTTAATTCAAGGCCCAGAATCTTGTATGTGTTTTTATTTAATCTTTCAACTTCCTGGTTTGTAAGCCCAAGACTTTTTACTAATTCTATGTTTCTTAAACTTTCTGTAGTTGCACCTGCTAATGCAGTTGTTTTACTCACGATACTTTTTTGAATTAATTTTATTTTCCTGCTGAGTAAATTTGAAATTAATGCAAGCACTATCATGCTTCCAAAATAAATGAGCGGTAACCATGGCAGAATTCTGAAAGCATAGATAGAAACAAAAACCACACTCACAAAAATGGAGAATAAAATATTTACAAAGGATGACATGAAACGTTCGGTATCTGTTCTCACCTTTGTTAAAATACTCAGCGTTTCACCACTTCGCTGATCTTCAAAATCCTGATAGGGAAGTTTCATTGCTTTCTTTAATCCGTCGGTGAATATTCTTGCCCCAAATTTTTGTATGATCACATTTAAAAAATAATCCTGGAAGTTTTTCGCAATACGGCTGATCATTGCAACTGTAATAGATGCAAGCAATAAAAACATAACACCGGGCGATTCATAAGAAAAAGACCAAATGTAATCGTGCCAGTTAAATTTACCTCCGGGAACGGAATGTTGATCAAATGCCAGGTTAATGATCTTACCAAAAATAATTGGATCGCACATGGAGAATCCTGTATTGATAGCAGCTAAAACAAGCACCAACCCCACAAGCCAGCGGTAAGGTTTTAAATAAGTAAAAAGTATCTTCATATAATTCGCTTATTCATACAAAAAAACAAATGTAATCGTTTCCAAACCGAAAGAAAAGTTATAGTTATAGACTCTGTCAAAACGATCTTATATCCAGTAGAGATATCTGAATTCGTTAGAATAATTTAATTCCGGATAATGTTGGGGGTATCGGGTTTCTCCAGATTCTGCAAAACTTTTATCTTCGTTTTTTTATATCTGCTCAAACAATCAGATATTTACATCTGCGTTATTAACTCTCATGTATCAAAAAATAATTGTAATATTTTTCTTTTTAGCCTCAACGATGCAGTTGCATTCGCAGGTGGTAACGGTAGAGAATGCAGGAAAAAAGGCAATGAATAATTTTAATGATGGAATTGAATATGTAATGCAGGCAGATTTTCAAAATGCTTTAGAAGCATTTCAAAAAGCAATAGAAGCGGAACCCAATTTTGTGGATGCATATATTAAGGCAGGCGCCGCAAGTTTTGAATTGCAGAACGATAGTCTTACTTTATTTTATTTACTAAAAGCTATTGATCTTAAACCGGATCATGATGTGGGGGTATATAAAAAACTGGCTGAAACAGAACAACGCTTAATGTTATATGAAGATGCGGGTGAACATATTAAACTATTTTTAGAGCACCCGAAAATTACAGGTGTTACGAGAAGAAATGCTGAACAATTTTTAATAAGTATTGAATTTGCAATAAATGCAGTTAAAAATCCTGTAGAATTTAATCCTGTTAATTTAGGCAGGGAAATTAATTCAGAATATTCAGAATATTTTCCATCTATTGCCGCAGATAATTCAGTAATGGTATTTACAAGAAAAATTCCACAGGAAGGGGAAGCAAATATGAGAATAGGTGAAACATCACTGCAGGAAGATTTTTATATTACAACAAACAATAATGATGTTTGGAGTGCTTCGCAAAACGTTGGTAAACCTGTGAATACAAGATTGAATGAAGGGGCGCAAAATATTTCTGCTGATGGCAGGTATTTATTTTATACTTTATGTCAAAGCCCTGACGGTTTTGGAAGATGCGATCTGTATTATGCAATTAAATTTGGCGATGTTTGGAGCAACCCTGAAAACTGCGGAAAGAATATTAATGGGGGTGATTGGGAAAGTCAGCCAAGCATTTCTGCTGATGGGAAATATTTGTACTTCTGCAGTACAAGACCAGGTGGACTGGGTGGACATGATATTTGGTATGCAGAAATAAATGAGAATGGAACATGGAATAAAGCAGTAAATGCAGGCACACCGATAAATACTCCTTATGATGAACAATCTCCATTTATGCACCCGGACGGGAGAACAATTTATTTTTCAAGTAACGGTCACCCGAATATGGGAGGCAGTGATCTGTTTTATGCTAAAAAAGGTATTGATGATAAA
>JACMJP010000393.1 GCA_014380545.1 Chitinophagales bacterium
GCCTCCTGTTGGGGCTTCTTGCGCAAGGTCATATATTACTGGAGGGCGTTCCCGGTTTGGCAAAAACGCTGGCAATTAAAACACTTGCAACCTCTATTAAAGCACATTTTTCAAGGATACAATTTACACCGGACCTGCTACCTGCTGATGTCATAGGTACATTAATTTACAATCAGCGGGATAATCAATTTATGGTGAAGAAGGGCCCCATCTTCGCAAATTTTATTTTAGCCGATGAAATAAACCGTGCACCTGCAAAAGTTCAAAGTGCTTTATTGGAAGCCATGCAGGAAAAACAGGTTACTATCGGGGAAAATACATATAAACTGGAAGAGCCATTTTTGGTGCTTGCAACACAAAACCCGATTGAGCAGGAAGGAACATATCCGCTGCCCGAGGCACAGGTTGATCGTTTTATGATGAAAGTTGTAATTACATATCCGCAAAAGGAAGAAGAAAAACTCATTATGCGGAACAATACAACAAATACGAATTACCAGATTCAACAAGTTGTTGATCCCATAGATATTTTGAAAGCAAGAAATTTAGTGAAGGATGTTTACATGGATGAAAAGATTGAACACTATATTCTTGATATTGTATTTGCAACAAGAAATCCCGAAGAATTTAAATTAAATAAATTAAAACATTTAATAACCTACGGAGGGTCCCCGAGAGCAAGTATTAATCTTGCAATAGCAAGTAAAGCATACGCATTTATAAAAAGAAGAGGATATGTAATTCCGGAAGATGTGCGGGCAATATGCCATGATGTATTAAGGCACAGAATAGGATTAACCTATGAAGCCGAAGCTGAAAACATCACACCTGAAGAAATAATTTCAGAAATATTAAATGTAGTAGAAGTACCGTGATAATTAACCAATGAAATACAAATAAATTTACAATATCTAATATTGGGAGATTATTAAATCGTAAATCAGAAATCCAAAATTCTCAATCCGCAAGTAAGCAAATGGATAAAGCAACACTTCTTAAAAAAGTAAAATATATTGAAATAAAAACGAAAGGGTTGTCGCAGCATTTACTTTCCGGCGAATATCATTCGGCTTTTAAAGGAAGAGGTATGCTGTTTAGTGAAGTTAGGGAATATGTGTATGGGGATGACATCAGAAATATTGAATGGAATGTTACAGCAAGAATGAATCACCCCTATATTAAAATATTTGAAGAAGAAAGGGAACTCACTGTAATGTTATTAATTGATATAAGCCAGAGTTCTTATTTCGGCACACAGAAAGTAATGAAGAACGCACTCATTATAGAAATTGCTGCAGTTCTATCATTCAGCGCAATTACAAATAATGATAAAGTGGGTGTAATATTATTCAGCGACAGGGTTGAAAAATTTATTCCGCCAAAAAAGGGAAGATCGCATATTTTAAGGATCATTAGTGAATTATTAGATTTTCAACCAAAAGGTACAGGAACAAATATTTCAATAACTCTTGAATATTTTAGTAATGTAATTAAGAAACGCTGCACCGCATTTTTATTTTCTGATTTTATGAATAGCGGTTATGAAAGGCCATTACTCCTTGCAGCAAAAAAGCATGATATCATCGGGGTGCACATTTATGATGCACGGGAAAAAGAATTACCTGATGCAGGGTTAATAAGAATGTTTGATGCAGAAACAAATGATATGTTATGGATTGATACATCAAGCAAAAGGATCCGTGACCAATACAAAAGCAAGTACATTGAAAACCTGAATTATTTTACAAATACTTTTTTAAAATCAGGTGCTGATACTCTCAGCATCAGCAGCCAAAAACCGTATATTAATGAATTGCATAATTTTTTTAGAAAAAGAGCAGCGAAGCGGTAATTTTTTTATAGTATGAGAACATGCCTGAGTTATAGTATTTTATTTTTGATGTTTCTTTCCGGGAAATTATTTGCGCAGGATGTAAGAGTGCAGGCGCATCTTGACAAAAAAGAATATTTAATTGGCGATTACATTCGCTTGCAAATTCAGATTACAAATACGGGAAACGCAGTTGTTCAACTTCCGTTAATGGATTCCATAGCGCCTGCATTCGAAATAATTAATGCAACACCAGTTGATACAATTACAGGAAATAATCTTTTGCAATATAATGAGGAAATTGTTTACACCCTCTATGATTCTGGTTTGTATAAAATAAATCCTATAAAAGTTTTTTATAAAAGGCAAAATGATACGGTAAATTATTTAGTGACTTCTGATACAATCCGATTTTTAGTAAATACAATCCCTGTTGATACTACGCAAACAATTAAACCAATAAAAGATATTATTCCGGTTGAAACAAAAAATTATGTATGGCTTTATATTTTGGCGGGTATTGTATTGCTAATAATAATCATATTTAGTATTAACCGGATATTCTTCAATAAAAAACTTAAGCCAATAGTAATTAAGAAGCCTGTGGTTATTTCCTTATACGATAACACGATAAGAAAATTACATGAGCTTGATGAAAAAAAATTATGGCAAAAAGATGCAGTTAAACAATATTATATTGAATTAACAGATATTATCAGGGAGTATATTGAGCAACGGTATCATTTACCCGCTATGGAAAATACAAGCGATGAAATTATAGAGTCCCTTGTTCGAACAGGAATCGGTGCAGAGCAAATAAATCATATTTCCACTGTTTTGCGATATGCAGACCTTGCTAAGTTTGCTAAGAGTAAACCATTGCCTGCTGAAAATAGTTTAGCAATGCAATATGCAAAAGAATTTGTTGATGTAACAAAAATAAAAGAAGAAGAAAATAAAGAACCAAAATAAACAGAGTGCAGGAATATTTGGAAAATATAAAACTTTACTTTCAGGATATCAGGTTTGCTGATCCCTGGTATTTTTTATTGCTGTTGCTTATACCAATATACATTTGGTGGCATATAAGCAGTCGCAGAAAAAAATATGTGCAGTTAAAAATGAGCCGCCTGGGCGGAATTAAAAATATTGCGCATAGCGGCAGAGTAAAATTCTTTCCATTGTTATTTATTTTAAGATGTTTATGTATCTCGGCAGTGGCTATTGCACTGGCAAGACCGCAAACAGGTTTCAGTAATGCAAAAATTTCTACAATGGGAATTGACATGGTCATTGCAATGGATATTTCAAGCAGTATGTATGCAATAGATATTAAACCCAATCGCATGAAAGCTGCAAAAGAAACCGCAATTGAATTTATTGATGCAAGAAAAAATGACAGGATCGGCATGGTTGTTTTCGCTGGTGAAACTTTCACCCAATGCCCAATTACTTTAGATCATGAATTATTAAAAACACAAATAGAAAATGTTGATCACTGGTTACTGGAAGACGGCACTGCTTTAGGAGATGGTTTATTTATGGCAGTAACTCGATTAACTGATACAACGCAATTAAATACCAAAGTAATCATTCTCATTACAGACGGGGTACGTACCGCAGGTGAGTTTGCACCGCTTGATGCAAGCGAGGCTGCAAAACAATTTAATATAAGGGTTTATACAATTGGTATTGGATCCCGGACTAATCAACCTGTTCCTGTTGTAGATAAAAACGGAAGAATTATGTATGAATTAGATCCTCAAAGCTCGTTTGACGAAACCACAATGCAACAGATAGCAGATAATACAGGTGGAAAATATTTTAGGGCAACGACAAAAGAAAGTCTCAGTGAAATATATAAAGAAATTGATGCGATAGAAAAACAAAAAGTGGAAACAACAATAACAAAAAGGTATGATGAAAAATTTTATCCTTTTGCTTTTGCAGCAATCCTATTTTTATTAATTGAAATTATTTTAGCAAACACCCTGTTCAGAACTGTAACATAAATGCAATTTGAGCATCCGATATATTTATATGTGTTATGCGCAATTCCTGTTGTGCTGGTTTTCTTTTTTATTACATTACAATGGAGAAAAGCAGCAATAAAAAAAATAGGTGATCCCGCATTAGTGAAATCTTTAATGGAAAGAAATTCACAGCTCAGAAAATTTATCAAATTATTATTTCTTATTCTGGCACTTACATGTTTTTCTTTTGCCTTAGCAAATTTACGTATGGGAAGCAAGAAAGAAAAGGCTCAAAAGGAAGGAAGTGAAATTATTATTTGTTTTGATGTGTCGAGAAGCATGCTTGCGGAAGATATTAAGCCGGACCGTTTAACAAGAGCGCAAATACTTGTATCGCAGATTATTGAGGCACTGGCGGGCAATAAAATTGGGCTGGTAGTGTTTGCAGGTAAAGCCTATGTGCAAATGCCGCTTACCGTTGATGCAAGGGCAACACTCATGTATTTAAATACAATTAATACGAGCATGGTGCAAACACAGGGTACAAATGTGGGCGAAGCGATTCAGGTTGCTATGGAGGTTTTTGAAAATGGAAGTTCAGATAATAAAAAAGAAAATAAAGCGATCATTATTATTTCTGATGGTGAAAGTCATGATGGTGTGGCACTTGAAATGGCAGAAAAGGCGGCAACTGAAAATATTAAACTTATAACAATTGGGGTTGGTACTGCGCAGGGCGCTCCAATACCAACAAAAAGAGGAGGTGTTACAGATTTTAAGAAAGATAAAAATGGGAATATTGTACTTACAAAATTAAATGAGCAGGCATTACAACAGATTGCGGAGGCAGGCGAAGGAAAGTATTTAAACTTGAATGAAGGAAGCAATGTTTTAAAACATGTGAAAGAAGCAATAAATAGTTTGGAAAAAGATAAGGGAGAAATGTATGAGTTTACGGAATATCAAAATCATTTTCAGTTGTTCTTAATTTTAGGATTATGTTTTTTAACAATAGAATTTTTTATGAGTGATAAAAGATGGCTCTGGATACAAAAGATAAATGTATTTGAAACAACAAAAACAAAATAGCAATGCGGAATTTAATCATCATATTCTTTTATTTTATATCAATCAGTGTATCTGCTCAATTTGAAAATAAGGATATTGAAACAGGTAATGAGAATTATCAAAATAAAAACTATGCAGAAGCGGAAGCAGGTTATAAATCCGCATTGGAAATAAACCCCAAAAGCGAACCCGCAACATTTAATCTCGGAAACGCATTATTCGGGCAGGAAAAATTTGATGATGCAATACAATACTTTCAAAAAGTAGCGGAAACAACTTCTGATCCCACAACCCGTGCACAGGCTTACCATAACCTTGGAAATGCAAACCTGATGAAACAGGATTATGAAAAAAGCATTGATGCATATAAGAAAGCATTAAAAGCAAATCCAAATGACATAGACACAAAATATAACTTAGCATACGCTCAAAAAAAAGTACAGCAGCAACAGCAAAAACAGGATCAACAAAAGGATCAGGATCAGCAAGAAAAAAAAGAGGAACAGAAAAAAGATCAGCAACAACAAAATGAACAACATCAGGACCAGCAACAACGGCAGACAAAACAACAACCAAAAAAATATTCAAAGGAAGATTTAGAACGCATAATGCAGGCACTAAATAATGAAGATAAAAAAACACAGGATAAATTGAATAAACAGAAAATGGACGCACAAAAAGTAACAATTGACAAAGACTGGTGATTATGAAAAATTATTTTTTTATAGCGTTTTTATTTTCAATATATACTACACACTGTTTTTCACAAGCAACACTTACTTTAAGCGTTTCTAAAACAGAGGTTGCAATAAATGAAAGATTTGAA
>JACMJP010000394.1 GCA_014380545.1 Chitinophagales bacterium
AATGATGCACAATGTAACATTGTTATTTGCAGTGATGCCGCATACAGGGGAAATAAAATAATAGAAATTAAAAATATTGTTGATGAGGCAATACAAAATTGCCCTTCGGTTGAAAAGGTTATTGTAAAAAAAAGAACTGCTTCGCAAATTAAGTGGAACGAGAAAGATATTTGGTGGGATGATGAAATGCAAAATGCACAAACAGTTTGTGAAGCTGAAATAATGGATGCAGAAGATGCTTTATTTATTTTATATACAAGCGGAAGTACCGGAAAACCAAAAGGTGTTGTGCATACATGTGGCGGATATATGGTTTATACTGCTTATTCTTTTTTGAATGTTTTTCAATATGATGAACGGGACATTTTCTGGTGCACCGCAGATATTGGCTGGATAACCGGACACAGTTATATTATTTACGGACCATTATTAAATGGAGCTACTACTGTGATGTTTGAAGGTATTCCTACTTACCCTGATGCAGGAAGATTCTGGCAGGTAATTGAAAAATATAAGGTAAATATTTTTTATACTGCTCCAACTGCAATCCGTTCTTTAATGTTATTTGGCGATGAATTTATTTTACCTTATAATCTTTCATCTTTAAAAACTTTAGGAACTGTTGGTGAACCAATTAATGAAGAAGCATGGCATTGGTATCATGAAAAAATCGGTAAAAAGAATTGCGCTGTAGTTGATACATGGTGGCAAACAGAAACCGGCGGCATTTTAATTTCCCCGCTTGCACATATCACAAAAGAAATTCCTTCTTATGCAACATTACCATTACCGGGAACACAACCGGTAATCGTTGATGTAAATGGAAAAGAAATAAAAGAAATGGAAGCTGAAGGATTATTGTGTATGAAATTTCCATGGCCATCAATTATCAGAACAACTTATGGCGATCATGAACGCTGCAGGTTAAATTATTTTGCGCAATTTAAAAATTTATATTTTACCGGTGATGGATGCAAAAGAGATGCAGATGGAAATTACCGTATCATAGGAAGAGTAGATGATGTGATAAATGTTTCCGGGCACAGACTAGGGACAGCAGAAGTGGAGAATGCAATTAACGAACATCCTGATATAATTGAGAGTGCTGTAGTTGGTTATCCGCATGATATTAAAGGGCAGGGCATTTATGCTTATATTATTTGCAGTAAAAAAATTGAGAATGAATTAAAGTTAATCGAAGAAATAAAACAAGTTGTAAATAAAATTATCGGTCCTATTGCAAAACCTGATAAAATTCAAATTGTTTCCGGCTTGCCTAAAACAAGGTCAGGAAAAATTATGCGCAGGATATTGAGAAAAATTGCAGAGGGCGATACGAATAATTTAGGTGATATCTCAACATTACTTGATCCGAATGTTGTGGAAGAAATAATAAAAGGCAAAGTATGAGATTTAATAGATCAGATATTGAAGTATAAAGAAACAATAAATTAATAAATCGACAATTATCAAATTAATAAATAACCATCATGCTCAACGAATCATTTAATAAATTTTATGCAGATGCATTAGATGCAACCATAAAAGAAGTAGAACAATATCAAAATGAAAATGATCTCTGGAAAATAGTCCCCGGCACACTTAATTGCGGAGGGAACCTTGTTTTGCATATTGCAGGCAACCTGAAATATTTTTTTGGAACTGTACTCGGCGATACAGGTTATGTCCGGGAAAGAGATAATGAATTTTCATTAAAAAATATTCCTAAAGAAGAATTAATAGAACATATAGCTGAAGCAAAGCTTGTTGTTCAAACTGTAATTAATAATTTAAGTGAAACTGATATGCAAAAAGATTATCCTCCCAATGAACGGCACCAGGGCGGCAGCATTGGCAATCAGGTAATCAGGTTATTAGCGCATTTAAATTATCATCTCGGTCAATTAAATTATCACAGAAGAATAATAACTATATAGAGACATGATGGAAATAAAAACAATTTCTCCTTTAGAGCAACTCCGGTTAAAAAGATTAAGAAAAGGAACTATTATAGCAGATATTGTTTTCATCACTATCGGAATTTTATCAGCCGGATTAGGGTTAAAAAGCTTTTTATTACTGAATGATTTTATTGATGGTGGTGTCACAGGTATATCATTGCTCGTTGAAATTACTACTGATATAAATTTGTCTATCCTGATTATTTTTATCAATATTCCATTTATTATAATGGGATATAAACAGATCTCCCGGAATTTTGCAATAAAAACTGCGGTAGCTATAACTGCATTAGCAATTGTGATAGCAGTTGTTCCCTATCCTTCTATAACTGATGATAAATTATTGGTTGCCGTATTTGGGGGATTTTTTCTTGGGGCAGGAATTGGTTTGTGTATGCGGGGCGGTGCTGTTATTGATGGTACAGAAGTAGCAGCATTATATTTAAGCAGGACTTCAAGTTTATCAGTTGGTGATATTATTTTAATTTTCAATATTATTATTTTTAGTGTTGCGGCAATTATTTTAGAAATTGAAACTGCCATGTATGCAATTCTTACATATTTCTCTGCATCAAGAACAGTTGATTTTATTATTCAGGGTATTGAAGAATATACAGCTGTAACTATTATTTCTGATGAAAGTGAAGGTGTACGGAAAATGATAACAGAAGAACTCGGAAGAGGCGTTACAATTTATAAAGGAAGAAGAGGGTTTGGTAAAAGGGGTGAAGACATTCATGATATTGATATTATTTATTCAGTTGTTACCCGCCTTGAAGTTGCCAGGTTAAAATTAGAAGTAGAAAAAATAGATCCGCAGGCATTTATCGTTCAACATGAAATAAATGATACCCGTGGAGGAATGGTTAAGAAAAGAAGATTGCACTAAACTAAATAGTAGGTTTATATTTGATGAAATTTTTCATACATGAAGCAGGCAGTATTAGGAGTTGATATAGGTGGTACCGGAATTAAATTCGGTATTGTTGACAGAGATGGAAATATCCTTATAACTGATAAAGTAAAAACAAAAGGATATCCTGATCCTGAAAAATTACCTGGTGATTTATTTAAGTGGAGCGCAACAGAATGCGAAAAATTAAGTATTGAATTGGTTGGAGTAGGCATCGGCTCACCGAACGGAAATTATTTTACCGGCACTGTAGATTATCCGCCAAATCTTCCCTGGAAAGGTATTACTCCACTCGAAGAATATTTTAAAAAACAATTTAATTTACCTGCTGCTTTAACCAATGATGCAAAAGCTGCTGCTTTAGGTGAAATGTTTTTTGGTGCCGCCAAAGGATGCTTAAATTATTTATTCATTACACTCGGAACAGGATTGGGCGCAGGAATAATTGTAAATGGAAATCTAGTATATGGTCACGATAGTATGGCTGGTGAGGTAGGGCATGTGATTGTTGTACGCAATGGGAGACAATGCCCTTGTGGAAGGCAGGGATGTTTGGAACAATATGTAAGTGCACCGGGAATTGTGAAAAAATATTATGGAATATTGCGAAGAAAGAATTTGGAAAAATTTCGAACAAGCCTGGGAAGTATGATTGACAGTGCAACAATTTGTGAACTTGCACTGGAAAAAGACGAAATTGCATTAGAGGCTTATAAAAAGACATCTGATATATTAGGGCTTGCATTAGCTAATTCTGTATGTTATACAAGACCGGAAAAAATATTTTTATTTGGGGGACTAGCCCAAAGCGGAGATTTAATTTTTGAACCAACAAAGGAAAGTTTTGAAAAATATTTAATGCCGATCTATAAAAATAAAATTTCTATACTTCCATCGGGTTTAAAAGAAAGTGAGGCAGCCATTTTAGGAAGTGCTTCTCTTATATGGAAAGAGCTGGAGAAATGATTTTATTTTTTATTTACAATTTTTTCATAATAATTCTCATACTGTGGCAAAATCTTTTCCAATGAAAACTTTTGCGCCTGTGCTAATGCATTCTTTTTAAATTTCAACAAAACATTTTCATCACTCAATATCTTAATTGCATTTACCGCCATATCTTCCACATCACCAACATTACTTAAATATCCTGTTACACCCTGAATATTAATTTCAGGTAACCCGCCAGAATTGGTTGATATTACCGGTACTTCACATGCCATTGCCTCCAGGGCGGCCAACCCAAAACTTTCTGTTTCAGAAGGAAGCACAAACAAGTCTGAAATCGCAAGCAATTCTTCCACTGCTTCCTGCTTGCCGAGAAAATGAACATCATCCGGTTTACAAATTTGCCTGGAAAGTTTTTCAATATTTTGTCTTTCGGGTCCATCACCTACCAATAATAATTTTGCTTCTATCTTCTCCCGCACTTTGCAAAACATATTGACAACATCTTCCACTCTCTTTACTTTTCTGAAATTGGAAGTATGCATAATTATCTTTTCATTATTCCGGGCAATCACTGTTCTGAAATGATCTTTATTGAGTTTTTTAAATCTGCTGAAATCAATAAAGTTTGGAATTACTTCAATTTCATTTTTAATATTAAAGTTTTTGTAAGTGTCTTTTTTTAAACTTTCTGATACAGATGTAAGTCCGTCGGATTGTTCCATGCTGAATGTTACAACAGGAATAAATGTTTCATCTCTTCCAACTAATGTTATATCCGTTCCATGCAGCGTAGTAATAAACGGAAGGTGATAATTTTTTGTTTTTAAAATTTGTTGTGCTATATATGCGGCTGATGCATGTGGAATAGCATAATGTACATGTAACAGATCTAATTTAGCATACAATGCTATATCTACAATTTTCCCCGCAAGAGCAGTTTCGTAAGGAGGATAATCAAATAAAGGATAATTAGTAAAATTAACTTCATGAAAAAAAATGTTTTCATGAAATGCGTCTAATCTGAAAGGCTGCTTATAAGTGATAAAATGAATCTCATAGCCCTTATCTGCCAGACCTTTTCCAAGTTCTGTCGCAATAACACCGCTACCGCCATAAGTAGGATAACAAACAATTCCGATTTTCATCATGTGAAGGTAATGCGTTTATAAATGTTGAAAGACGTAAAAAGGTTTGCAAAAATTTTAATTAATTATTTTTTTGTTATATACTTATATTTGTTATTAATATTTATGACAAAGAAACAGTCCGGATATATTTTTTTAGTGGTAGGAATTTTATTTTTGCTTTATTTTTGTTCGTGTGTTTATAATTTCTTAAAGATTTGGAAACAATTGGGTCCTGATCCAAGTGCGATATCAACGGGAGGTGGAAGTATTTATATATTTATTGCAAGTTTCATTTCAGGAATTGTATTTATAATCATGGGAATAAGTAAGCTAAGAAGAGAAAAATTGAAAAAATAATTTCATTAATTCATGCTTGCAGTATCGCTTTCACTCTTAATGATGGCTTCATAAATAACATCCATAATTTTATTCCTTATCCCTTCGCTGCTTAATTTATTCGGGTCGCTGGTTGGGTATACTCTATTCGAAAGAAAAATATAAAC
>JACMJP010000395.1 GCA_014380545.1 Chitinophagales bacterium
AACTTCTCCGGTTGAGACATCAACCACCAAACCAATTGGTGTAACAGAGAATGTTCCTCCTGATGTAGTGATGAAATCTGGAAGTATCGTTCCTGTGGGGCAATAAGAAGGATCGCTGTATCCAAAAGAAGCATCGTCCAAAGGATCAATAAGAACTGTTGCAGTTTCGCTGCTCCAGCAATATCCTGAAGTTGTATATGTAATTGTATAAGTGGTTCCAACATCACCTGTACTCAGGTCCAGTTCGCCTGTTGAAGAAGAAATAGTAATAGTTGTTGGAGAAACTGTAAATGTTCCGCCTGCTGTTCCTGTAATGGTTGGTGTAGTTTCCCCTGTAGGGCAATAAGAAGAAGCATCATAAGAAAAAGAAGCATCTTCAAAATCTTCAATCATTATGTCAAGGCTTGATGATGACGGACATGTGCCTGATGTATTATAAGTGATTGTATAAGTTGTGTAGGTTGTTCCGCTTGTTAGGTCAATTGTTCCGGTTGATGCATTAATTGTTAAGCCTGCAGGTGATACAGTGAATGTTCCTCCCAAAGTAGCAACATATGTTGGAGATACCGAGCCGATGGGGCAAAATGTTGTGGATGCATAAGAGAAGGCTGCATTGTCATAATCCAATATTGTAACTAAAGCAGTATTTGAATCAGGGCAAACATTTTCAACCAGGTATTCAACTGTATATGTTCCCGCTAAACTTGATGAAAGGTCAATAGCCCCTGTTGATGGATCAATGTCCATTCCTGCGGGTGTTGCCGAAAATATACCGCCTGCAGTAGCAATATAATCAGGGCTTATTACTGAACCATCAAGGCAATAAGATGAAGCATCATAACTAAATGAAGCGTCATCAGGAGGCACAACAGTAACCGTTACATCTGCAGAATAATTTGTCCCATCGCAGGACTGCATAGTTGCAGTGTATGTTGTGGTGGCAATGGGAGAAACTAAAAGCGAATCGCCTGTACCTATTAATGTTCCCCCAATATACCATTCAACGCCGGTAGCCAAACCTGATGGAGTATATTGCCAGCTTTCATCAGAGGCTGTCCAGTCGGTAGCGTCCCGTCCGGATACTTCAACTGAAACAGTTCCATCACTGTTATGAATTGCCTGGGTTGCTTTCCCATTTTCCCAGTCAGTGCAGTTTTCTTTTTCTATAATATGATTTTGAATAATGTTTGTTGTTTCATACAAAACAATTTGAAAGGTTCCTTTATCAGAAGCGCAGCCAAAACCAAAAAGCACAATATCATCAAAGCTTACAACAAATCTTCTGTAAGGTGCTGTACCAAGAGTTTGATATTTAACATGAGAGCCAACATCATTGGGATCCCAATCCTGCCAGGGTCCGAAAATGCAATTCTTTGGAACATTCGTATTTGTGTTTGGCAAATTATACGTAGGCGTTCCACCCGGACCGTATACTGTATTCCAGGTAGCAGGGCCATCAGTAAAACTCACCCAGCCGTTTGTACTGATGTAGCACTCATCATAGTCATTTCCAAAAAAACAAAAGGTAAAACCAATGTCAACATTCAGATCAATGTCATCATCGCCCGCAGGAAAAGCATTTGTACCGGCATGTGCTTCAGATGAGAAAGGAATAGAATCCACGGTATAGGAATCTGTATTAAATGAAGGAGAAGAAATTACTGATAGAAAAACAGAACCGCCGCTACATATTGTAGTATCAGATGTTATAATAAGTTGCGCAGAAACTTGCTGCATTGAAAGTATACAAACCAGGAATAGTGCATAGATGTTTTGCCTCAACATTGAATATAGTTTCACTGGTTTTCATCGGCGCTTAAAAATAATACATTGTTTTTTTAAAAAAAATTAAACAGGCACGAAGTTTTTCACCGGATTTATAAAATGGATTTATATCTTAAAGATTGTGAGCAGGTAAATGTGTTGCACCCTTCCAATCATTTAAAATGTACTATCCCAAAAGTATAGGGCACTAATTTTTGCAGAAAAAATTTTCAAACAGTGTTGCAAAAAATATAATGTAAGGCTACATTTGCAGTCCAAAAAATAAATTCCTCCTTAGCTCAGTTGGTTAGAGCATTTGACTGTTAATCAAAGGGTCGCTGGTTCAAGTCCAGCAGGGGGAGCAGAGCCACTGGAAAGTTCAGTGGCTTTTTTATTTCTTTTCTCATGTGAACAACTTCAATTTTATTTGGGGCATTTGCTCTATTTTTCGCAAAACTTTTTGCATGAGTATACTCGTTGTAGGCACTGTTGCTTTTGATGCAATAGAAACGCCTTTCGGAAAAACAGATAAGGTTATTGGCGGGTCAGGAACATATATCAGCCTGGCTGCATCTTTTTTTTATCAAAATATAAAATTAGTTTCAGTGGTGGGCGATGATTTTCCACAAGCAACATTTACCAATTTCAACAAAAAAGGAATTCATACTGAGGGTGTACAAATAATTAAAGGAAAAAAATCTTTTTTCTGGGCAGGCAGATATCATCTTGATATGAATACAAGAAATACGTTAAAAACGGAATTAAATGTGCTTGCGGATTTTGATCCTATATTACCTGAAAATTATCGTAAAGCAGAATATGTCTTTTTAGGTAATATTGAACCTGCATTGCAAATAAGTGTGATAGATCAATTAAAAGTGCGCCCAAAATTAATTGCAATGGATACAATGAATTACTGGATGAATAATTCAAGACCGGCGTTGGATAAAGTAATTAAAATGGTGGACATGCTTATTATTAATGATGAAGAAGCAAGACAATTAGCCAATGAATTTTCTATTGCAAAAGCTGCAAAAAAAATAATGCAACTCGGCCCGAAATATCTTGTAATTAAAAAAGGGGAGCATGGTGCACTACTGTTTAGTGGTGAGCAAATATTTTTCGCTCCAGCTTTGCCACTTGAAGAAGTATTTGATCCCACAGGTGCAGGCGATACTTTCGCAGGTGGTTTTATGGGTTACCTTGCTAAAACAAAAAATATTACTTACACAAATATGAAAAGGGCCCTGATTTATGGAAGCGCTATGGCAAGTTTTTGTGTTGAAAAATTTGGCCCCCAAAGATTGCTGGAAATAAAAAATTCACACATCAATACAAGAGTGGGTCAGTTTGTTGACCTGATGAAAGTCTCTTTGAAATAGTTACCAGAGCCTGTGCTTAAATTGCTTTCGTGAAATTGTTTTGATTTATCTTTTTTGATTTTGTTTAGAGTTTAGTGCTCCAATCTCCCGATTTTTTTCAATCGTTCAAATACAATTTCCGTGTGTGGCGCATGGGGTAATTCATGTGTGAGATCCTGCCCTGCAAAATGTTCGTAGTGTTTTCCATTTCGCCATAGAGTGCTGTTTGTTACATCATAAATAATTCCCTTATAGGCTATCCATATTTCTTCTTTGTCAGTTCCGTTGCGCAATGCCAATTGAAATTTTGTGTATTCAGGTAAGATTTCATTCATAACCAGATATGATAAATTAATTCTTCCTTTTCTATTTTAAAATTACATGCCGTATAAAATTTACATGCTGTAATATTTCTTTTTTGTGTCGCCACCTGTAATTCTGTATAATTATTTTCATTAGCCCAATTAATTGCTGCCTGTATCAATTCTTTGCCTATCTTTTTCCTGCGATAATTTTTATCAACTGCTATCTGATCTATCTCGGCCCTCTTAACATCTATTTCGCCCACACTTACAAAACCAATAATCTTGTTATCTTCCTTCGCTACAAATATTTCTTTTGCGTAATTCTCTTCAATTGATCTTTTAATCCAAATCGTATATATTTTTTCAAATGTGTTTTCAGGAAACATGATATCATTTTTAAACCTGGAATATTCACCGCTTTGGATCGCAAGTGAAATTAAATCTTCGTTTATGGACCCCGTATATTTTTCTATCTGCATATTTATTGGTCCATTTATTTCACTCTTTATTGAAATTAAAAGTGTAGTTCTTTTGTCTGCATAAAAAGCATTTGCCTTTTCTGCGGATCTTATAGAATTTTTATCTTCAGGGTCAATCTTCCAATATGCAAGTCTATAATTCTCCAGATGCAGTTCTCTCATAATAAAGGGTAACATGCCCGTATCATCACTGCCTAAAATATCAACCACCTGAAAACCGAAAAATTCAGAGTCCCATTGTTTATATGCATACGTCAAAGGCATTGTGTAAAATTATTTAATCGTTACCAATAATTTATTCAACAGCAAATTCTACCCATTCATCGGATACTATTTTCACTTTTCTCTGCACATGTTTATCTTTAACAAATAAATCTATAATGCTGCGAGTAAAAAATATTTCAAAATCATTTGCAACAAATAAAGCTGTTGACGATGTTAGTTTTCAGATTGAAAAAGGGCAATTTTATGGATTACTCGGACCAAATGGTGCAGGCAAAACCACAACGATTCTCATGATAAGTGCCATTATGCAGCCTGATATAGGAAATATTTTGATTGATGAAAAAGATGTGTACAAAAATAAGCATACAGTAAAATTAAAAATGGGCATTGTGCCACAGGAAATTGCTTTATATGATGAAATGAGTGCGCTGGATAATTTGGTATTTTGGGGAAGCTTATACGGTATTTCAAAAAGTAATGCGAAACAAAAAGCAAATGAATTATTAGATTGGATCGGGTTATCAGATAGAAAAAAAGATTTAATAAAAACATATAGTGGTGGCATGAAACGCAGAATAAATATTGCCTGTGCTTTGATGCACAACCCGGAACTCATTGTAATGGATGAACCAACAGTTGGCATTGATCCGCAAAGCAGGAATAAAATATATGAGTTGCTGGATGAATTGCACAACAATAAAAAAACAATCCTCTATACAACACACTACATGGAAGAAGCAGAGCGCATGTGTGATATCATCGGCATTATTGATAGAGGGAAAATAATTACGCAGGGAACATTGCAGGAATTAAAAAATAAAAACAATGTGGATGAAAGTATTGTAATTCATTATGAAGGAAATGCGGTTGATAAATTGAATGGCTATAAATTAAAAAATGATGCAGATAAAAATGAACTCATTATTTATTCGCAACATGCAAAACACGATTTACCTGGCATTGTAAAAAAATGCGCAGATGCAGGAATTACAATTTTAAATATTGATATAAGAAACATTAATCTTGAAACTATTTTTTTGAATTTAACGGGAAGACAGTTGAGGGATTAAGTGGTGAGTAAGCAGTGGCAGTTGGCAGAAATAAAATTGATACTTTATTAAATTAAATAAGCTGATAGCTTAAAAACCAAATTAACTCATTCAACCAATCAATCCAAATGTGGAAAATAGCAAAAAAAGATCTGAAAATATTTTTCAGTGATAAAAAAGCATTAGCGCTTGCGTTGCTGTTACCTATTGGGTTAATTACCATGTTTGCTTTTGCATTTGGTGGTGTAGGAAGCGATGATGAAGAGGATATCCCAACTCCAATTACTGTTTTATTTAATGATGAAGATAATTCTGTAACATCAAAAAAAATATTAGCTGACTTAGATAGTATTCCGGGAATTGAATTAATTTCTTCAACAATTGCTGATGCTCAAACTGCAATTAAAAACGGAGACAACATCGCTATCATTATTTTTCATAACGGGATGGAAGATTCATTAAATGCTGGGAAAATTATTCCGGCAGAATTACAATATGATAAAAGCAGAGAAATGGAAATAAGTATTTTGCAAAATTTATTGATGAGTAAGATTGCAGAAATAAAGGGCGCTAAAGATGCAGATAAGGGAATTGAACTCACTGTGCAAACTCAATTTTCCAATCTTCCACCAGCTATGCAGGATTCCATTAAAAAAAATATTCAGGGTGGAATGCAAAAAGAAAGTGAGGAAGCAAAATTAATTACGATGACAAGTTTAGTTGGAGATGAAGAGGCAAACTGGGGATTAATACAGGCAGTGGCAGGAACTGCAATTATGATGTTATTATTTTCTGTAAGCGCTATCGGGCAGAGTATGCTGGAAGAAAAAGAAAATGGCGTATTAAAAAAGTTATTACAATCGCCTATCAAACCTTATGAAATTATGTTTGGTAAAATGCTTACTGCATCCATTATTTCTGTTTTCCAATTAACAATTATGTTTTTATTCAGTTGGGTTGCATTTGGATTAGAAATATTTAATAATATTCCCGCATTAATTATTATGATCTTAGTAACAGCCCTTGCATGTTCATCATTCGGTGTTTTGTTATCCAGCATCGTAACAACAAAAAAACAGGCAGACTCACTCGGTACAATCATTATTTTATTTATGAGTGCCATTGGGGGGAGTATGATACCACTTTATATTATGCCGCAATTTATGCAGAATGCCGCAGTGGTTTCTGTAAACTACTGGAGTATACAGGGCTTTTATGATATTTTCTGGCGCAAAACAGGAATCCATGCAATTGGTGAAAATGTAATTGTATTACTTGCAATTACAATTACTGTATTATTAGTTTCTAATTATTTCTTTAAGAAGAATGTTTTAAAATTGACCTGAAAAGAAACTAATTAAACAAAGCGTCTACAGCAAACCTGGTTGATGATTTAAAGCGATGTACCAATAAAAAATTTAATTTATAAAATTTCCATCACTGTTCTGAACGCAACAACATCACTTGCAAATTTTTCGCTGTGCTCCTTTTGTAATGCCGGGGCGAATTGTGTTTTATAATTCAAATAATCATCAAGGGTA
>JACMJP010000396.1 GCA_014380545.1 Chitinophagales bacterium
TATTCTGCAGAATATCCCCCGGTGCTGAAAACTGTTCCTTTAAATAAAAATGGTTGAAATCTTCCCCTGCTTGGAACATCAGGTGTAGTTGTATAATAAGGATTATTTACAATCATTCCGTCAATAATTGTTTTTGTTTCATAATCACTTCCGCCACGAACATATAAACCATCATCATTTCCAACTTTACTTGCCCCGGGTAATGTTTCCAATGCTCCGTAAATATCTCCTTCGGCGCCTGCAGTGGTTACAATATCCAAAGGTTTTAAAATTGTATTCTTCTTTTCATCACTTGCTTCAAATGCCCCGGCAGAAATTACAACTGCGTTTAATTCGTTGAATTTTTCTTTAAGCACAATATTCTTTTCTATCACTCCTCCATTTAATTCCAGTGTATCGACATGATCTTCAAATCCGACAAATGTTACAATCAAAATTTGTTTTCCTTTTTCTTCAGTTACAAAAGAAAAATTTCCATCAAGATCGCTGGTGGTACCGTCATATGTATCTTTTAAAATAATATTCGCACCCGGAACAGTTTCTTTTTTATTTGCAGTAATTGTTCCTTTAATGGTTGTAGTTTGTGCATTAGCCAGAAGCGTTACAAACAAAAAAGAAAAAACAAGTATAGCGTATCTCATATTAAGTGGTTTGAGTTGCAAAGAAACACAGCATTTTGGTTTTACCCAATCCAGTTTCGCTTAAGGTATGTTAATTTTCGATGAACGGGGAGATTTAGGAGATGAAGATTAAAGAAGCAGATTAATATTAATGCAAGCAGTGTTCTTGTTATAACCATCAATTAAAAAATGATACCTTTCAGTTTTTAAAAAAGAAAGCATGGCAATCGTTTTTATTACAGGAGCAAGTTCAGGATTTGGTAAAGCTTGTGCTCAAAAATTTGCTGCGTCAGGTTATTCCATCATTCTGAATGCAAGAAGAACAGAAAGGCTTTTAGCACTAAAAGCTGATCTTGAAAAAAGCTATAAAGCTTCAGTTTACCTGTTACCTTTTGATGTTACGAATAAAAATGAAGTTGAAACTGCAATAAAAAATTTACCGGATAACTGGAAGCGGGTTGATATATTAATTAATAACGCAGGGCTTGCGGCAGGAAGGGATTTTTTTCAGGATGGAGATATACAGGATTGGGAAAAAATGATTGATACAAATGTGAAAGGAATATTATATGTAACAAAATTTTTGGTGGGTGAAATGATAAAAAGAAAAAGTGGGCATATTATTAATGTGAGTTCACTTGCAGGGCAGGAAATATATCCGCAGGGGAATGTTTATTGCGCAAGTAAACATGCAGTAACAGCATTGAGTAAAGGCATGCGTATGGATCTTGTGCAACACAATATTAAAGTGACGAATATTTCTCCCGGTTTAGCTGAAACAGAATTTTCTTTTGTACGATTTCATGGTGATGAAGAAAAAGCAAAACAAGTATATGAAGGCTATACACCTTTAAGTGCAGAAGATATTGCTGATGTAATTTATTTTGCCGCAACAAGACCTGCACATGTGAATTTGGAAGAGATAACTATTTTACCAACGGCGCAAAGTGATAGCAGGACAATCAGAAAGGAATGACTAAACTTAGGTACTCTTTTGCACCAAAATTACTTTCATAGAGTCTTCTCCATAAGGCATCCCATAAAATATAATCTTGATATTTTCACTTTCATAATTTACAGCAACAGAATCGTAATCGAAAGGTGCAAATGGTTCTTCATATAAATTCTTTTCAAATAGCCCTTTTTTTTCTTTTATATAAAGCCAAGGTGGACCTAAGACTCCAACAAATGAGCTTTGAATCCTCAAATCCTTATCCTCATAATATATTTCATCAACTGGATCTATTAATCGACCTACTAAGGAGAAAGGCACTACCATAAGAAAAGGATAGAAAAGTAATAAAATGCACAAAATCGGGGAAAATATAATAGTGAAAAAATATGCCCTTATAATTAAATTTTTTGGCCGCAGCGTTATCAAGTAAGATGCTATACCGGTTAAAATACACATTATAATTATTAGCCGATTAGTCCAAATACCTCTTAATGTATATTCATATTTCGCATCAATTATCGTCAAAAAAATAACTGCAAATAGAAATGCAAAATGCATATTTCGAAAAATAATAGATTGCCTTTGTCGTAGTTTGAATGTTTTCGATCTTTTAATAAAGCTTATAACTAAAAAATAGATTGCGACAGATACAATGATATATATGCTTAAATTCATATATCAATTAAAACTTTCTGCCTTCATCCATTTTTTATACAACTCCTTTTGCTCAACTGTTGCATCGCTGTTTAATGTGAGTTGGTAATTTACCTTTTTATTGTATTCGAGGGATATAGTAAAATTTTGCAACATGCCATTCCTGCTGACTGTAACTTCTATAGTATCGCCTTCTTTTTTACCTATTAATAATGTGTTTAAATTATTTGTAAAGCGAAAACCGTTTATTGCGATCACTTCATCATTCACATTTAATCCTGCATTTTCTGCACTGCTGTTTCCCCGCACTGCAGTTATTGTATTTGTTGCGCTGATTGTTGCTCCAAGGTCAATGTCTTTATTGCCCACATTTGCATCAGAAATATTTAAACCTGCATAACTAAAATATTTTTTGTAGTCTATTGGTTTTGTTCCATGCACATGATCTGTATAAAACAATGTCATATCTTTTCCTGCGAATTTTTCAATAGCCGTTTTCATTTCAGCTTCAGAATAAGCCCGGTTTAATTTTTTATAATATTCATTGTACATATATCTCATCACATCATCTAATCTGTATTCACCTTTGCTGTTATTTAAAATTTCAAGATCCAATATCATTGCTAATGTTGCACCTTTTGTATAATAATCAACCTGCGCATTGGGTGAATTTTCATTCGGGCGGTAATATTTTATCCATGCATCAAAACTTGCCTCGGCAACACTTTGTATGAAATCTCCTGCCCTGTTTGTTGTAGCATTTATATTCCCTTCCACAACAGTTAAATAATCATTCGGGGTCATTAATTGTGTCCGTCGAATAAACAGATCATCGTAATAGGCAGTAAATCCCTCAGCAATCCATAATGATGTTGTATAATTTTCTGCGTCATAGTTAAATGGGCCGAGCGGTTCAGGGCGCAAACGTTTTACATTCCATAAATGAAAATATTCATGACTGAATAAACTGATAAATCCACGATAATTATTTTCAGGCTCATAATTAAACCGCTGCGTTATTAAACTTGTCGAATTCAAATGTTCCAATCCACCACCACCTTTATTAGAGTTTTGCACAAAGATGACATATCGTTTGCAAGGATGTTCTTCCCACATTGATTTTTGCTCTTCAATTATTTTAGTGAAGTCATTTTTTATTTTCTCAAGGTTATAATTCCCCTCGCCATACATTGCAAGTTCATGCTCCACTCCTGCTACAGTAAAATTTATGATAACATGATTTCCTATCTCAACAGGGCTATCAAATAAAATATCTTTATTTGGTGCTGTGCGAATCCATTTATCATTATTTATCATTTCCAAACTTGTGCTGATCTGCTCCCAGCCTGCATAAGGGTGATAGTGAATTGTTGAAGAAACATCATATTTTGGCAAATACATAAATAAGGAAGCAGGAATTATACTTGCATGTTTATCATCCAAATAACTCGTGCGCACACTTTCTTCAAATGCATAATAATTATAATATACAGAAAAATCTTTTTTATTGCAGGCAACTTCCCATGTGTTCTTATCAATTTTTTTTACCAGTAAATTATTCCCGTTTTTATCTTTCGCAATAACGGCATCAATATTTTTTGCATATTCTCTAACAAGATAGGAACCCGGTGTCCACACGACAGTCTTAATTTGGATAATATCATCAGGTACCTTTTCTATTTGCATTTCAATATTAAAATAATGTGTTGCTGGTTTTTCCATACGTACATGGTAAGTGATTTGTGGTTGTGCGGGTTCCATAAATAGCATTGTGATAATAATTGCGAAATGTATCATATTTTGAGAATTAAATCAATATTGCCTTTAGTATTGCGGGCAGTGCGAAAATACGCAACAGCAAAATAGATTTATTCCGGTTTAATAAATTTTAAGTATTTTCATTGTAGCATAAAAAAAGGGAGCAAATGCTCCCTTCTATCGTGCTAACGATTAATAAGTTTAAGCTTCGGCAGGAACTACATGCACATAACTGCGATCCTTTTTTCCTCTTGTAAATTTTATTGTCCCGTCAATCAAAGCAAAAATAGTATGGTCTTTTCCCAAGCCAACATTTTGTCCAGGGTGATATGCAGTTCCTCTCTGGCGAATAATGATATTCCCTGATATTACTGCCTGTCCTCCATATAATTTAATACCAAGCCTTTTACTATGACTTTCTCTTCCGTTCCTGGAA
>JACMJP010000397.1 GCA_014380545.1 Chitinophagales bacterium
TACATTTAACCAGGAGCTTGCCAATTTATATTACCGGACAGGAAATGTAAAATTATCCATGCAAACATATCTGGATTATTTAACAGAACCCGATGTGAATATGCAAACATTATATAATGCTTTGCAGCGCATGCTGGATGAAGAAAAAGATCATCTGATGTTACAGGAATTCTTATATGAGCGCATCCAGAAAAAAGACGACCCATTATATACTGAATTACTTGTTTGGGATTTTATTCAGTTGAAAGACTATGACGGTGCATTTATACAGGTGAAAGCAATTGATAAAAGGTATAAAGAAAATGGTAAACGAATTTATGATCTTGCAGAAGTAGCAAAAAATGAAAAAGATTATGATGTTGCAATTAAATGTTATCAATATATTGTTGATGTAAAAGACAGGGAGTCGCCATATTATTACAGCGCAAAAAGTGCTATGCTCACCTGCAGACGATTAAAGATTGAAGAAACAAATTATTATACACAAAAAGATATTGATGATCTGAAATCTTATTATCTCCAATTTCTGGAGGACTATGCAAGAAAAGACATCAAAGCTGCGGACGTTACTAAAGAATTTGCAAGACTGGAAGCATTATACAATCATAATGTTGATACTGCCATCGCATTATTGGAAGAAATTATGTCATGGCAGTCAATCACACAGTCAAAAAAATCAG
The DNA here is from genome assembly GCA_014380545.1 of Chitinophagales bacterium. Lineage (GTDB taxonomy): Bacteria > Bacteroidota > Bacteroidia > Chitinophagales > BACL12 > JACMJP01. The sequence goes on from JACMJP010000397.1 coordinate 681, forward strand.
AAATAAAATTGGATCTCGGAGATTATTATTTAATAAGAGGTGATGTTTGGGAAGCAACACTTATATATTCGCAGGTAGATAAAGCGATGAAGGATGAACCAATTGGTGAAGAAGCAAGATTTAAAAATGCAAAGCTTGCATATTATCGTGGTGATTTTAATTTGGCACAGGGGCAGCTGGATGTATTAAAAGCAGCAACAAGTGAACTGGTTGCAAATGATGCTTTGCAGTTATCCGTTTTTATTACAGACAATCTCGGGTTGGATTCGGTTCTTGAACCAATGTTATTATTTGCTAAGGCTGATCTGTTTATTTTTCAAAATAAAACTTCTGATGCAGTGAACACTTTAAATGTCCTTCAAAAAAATTTTCCCGGACATAAATTAACGGATGATGTAGATTTTATGCGTTATAAAATTGATCTGAAAAATAATAACATAGATTCTGCAATTGCGCACCTTGAAAATATTCGCCAGAATTTTGCTTTTGATCTGTTAGCAGATGATGCAATATTTAAACTCGCTGAAATTTATCAGTACTTTAAAAAAGATAATGAGAATGCAAAACTTTGCTATGAACAAATTATTCTCAATTATAAAGATTCACTTTATATAAATGAAGCAAGAAAAAGATTTAGGGAACTTAGAGGTGATAAGTTGGATGTGAATTAGTTCAGTTTTTCAGTGTTCCTGTATTTCGGTGTTTCCCGTAAGCTTTTTTAAATTAAGTTTCTGTATAATAATTTAGCATTTAATCTATAATTATAGCAATCGTTTTTATTTTCGTACCGGAATACCGGAACACTGAAATACTGGATTATCATGTATATCTATAACGTATCTGTAAAAGTTGAAACGCACAAAGCCGATGAATGGCTTGCCTGGATGAAACAAAAACATATTCCTGATGTAATGGCAACTGGCTTTTTTACTGAATACAGGATGTCCCGGTTGCTGGATGATGGCGACCTTGACGGAATTACTTTTGTGATGCAATATGTTTGTAATACCCTTGATGATTATTTGAATTATAAAACACAATTCGCTCCGGCTCTACAAAAGGAGCACAGCGAAAAATTTGCAAGTGATGTTGTTGCCTTCAGAACAGTGATGGAGATTTTATAAATTAAATTTTTTATTGGTACATCGCTTTAAATCCTCAACCAGGGTTTGCTGTAAATGTCTTGTTTAATTAACTTTTCCTTACGTCAATTTCAAAACATTCTTCTTAAAGAAATAATTAGAAACTAATAATACAACAAATGTAATTGCAAGTAATACAATTACATTTTCACCAATTGCATGAATTCCTGTTTTGCGCCAGAAAATATCATAAAACCCCTGTATGCTCCAGTAGTTTACAGAAACCACTGCGGCATTCTGCATAAATTGCGGCATAATATAAAGTGGTATCATACTCCCCCCAA
>JACMJP010000398.1 GCA_014380545.1 Chitinophagales bacterium
AACAAATACAAAATTGGCGCTGGAACTTGGCGGCAATGCTCCGATAATTATCATGGATGATGTAGATATTGACCATGTGGCAAAAACATCTGTAGCAACTAAATTCAGAAACTGCGGGCAAATTTGTATATCACCGCAGCGGTTTTATGTGCATGAGAATATTTATGATAAATATGTAGAATTTGTAAATAAATACGCAACAGAACTAAAAATCGGAAATGGTCTGGATGCTGAAACAAGATTAGGCCCCATGATCAATAAAAAACAGCAGCAAAATGTGTTGGATATTATTGATCAGGCCATTAATGAAGGAAATGAATTAGTGAGTGGCGGTGAAGAAAAAGAAAGAGGTTATTTTATTTCTCCAGCTATCATAAAGGTGAAAAATGAACATTCGGAATTCATCAATAAAGAAATTTTTGGACCCGTTTTGCCAATCATACCATTCAAAACAAAAGAAGAAGTAATTGAATGGGCAAATAATACGCCTTACGGTTTAGCGGCATTCATCTGGACAAATCATTTGAATGATGCGATTTATCTAAGTGAAAAATTGGAATTCGGGATGGTAGGAATTAATGAATGGGCGCCGCATGCTACTGAAGCACCCTTCGGTGGATGGAAACAAAGCGGTATCGGGCATGAAAGTGGCAGCGAAGGATTGTATGAGTATTTAGAGAAGAAACTTATTAGCATCGGGAATATTAAATAAATAATGAACATGGAACAGGAAATATCGAATGAAGAAGTAAAAAATATATCTCTGAATTGGAATTTGTATTTCTTTCAGTCTTCTTTCATTTAGAGTTCATTATTCGATATTACAAAATATGACAGAGATTTATTATGGATGGCTATCACTTCTCCCACCACTCATTGTGATCATCATCGCATTGTGGACAAGACTTTCATTAGAGCCATTAATTATCGGAATACTTGCCGGATATATTATTATTGATTTCATGTCTCCTGAAATAAATTTTTTTGATGCTACAATAAACTCTTTTACCGTAACACTACAGGATGAACTCATGGTGTGGGTTATTATGGTTTGCTGTTTATACGGGGCTTTAATTAATTTAATGATCCGCAGTGGTGGTGTTTTGCAATTCGGCAATCATATGCTGAAACATGCCAACACAAAAAAGAAATCATTATTAACAACATGGTTATTCGGAACATTTTTATTCGTTGATGATTATTTGAATGCCCTTACCACAGGAACAACCATGAAAAAAATCACTGATCACTATAAAATTCCAAGAGAGATGCTTGCATATGTTGTAAGTTCGACAGCAGTTCCAGTTTGTGTTATTGTTCCCATTTCAACATGGGTTATTTTTATCGGTAAATTATTAGAGGATAATCAGTTGGTTGCAGAGGGAGATGGAATAGCTGCTTATTTGAATATAATCCCATTTATTTCTTACGGATATATACAATTTTTATTGGTGCCCTTAACTATTCTTGGAATTATTCCAATTATTGGGAGAATGAAGAAAGCAATTGCAAGAGCAGAAAAAACCGGACAAGTGATACCAGATAATTCAAAGGAATTCAAATTAGATGTGGAAGTATTCCTTGATGAAGAGGCTTTGGATAAAGAGAATTTACTTGCCATTCCTGAAGGACAAAGAAAAGTAAAAGGAAAAAGAGAATCAAGTTCCTGGTATCTCATACTACCTCTTATTGTTTTAATTAGTGCAACGATCATCATGGATCTGGATGCATTAAAAGGAATTATAACTGCTTTGGTTTTCACAATTATTTATTACGCAATTAAAAAAGTCGCACCAATAAAAACTTTATCCGCATCAACTATTGAAGGAATGAAAAGCATGTTGTATGCTTTGGTTTTATTAGTGCTGAGTTATGTGTTAAAAAACCTCGGTGATGAAATGGCATTAACGCAGTATGTAATTGATAGTGTTAACGGTCGTGTAAATAAAGAATTTTTACCATTAATCATTTTTTTAACATTAGGTGCAATTGCTTTTGCTACCGGTAACAGCTGGGGACTATATGCTATTGCAATTCCGTTGGTAATTCCCTTAGCAACTGCTTTAGATTGTAATATGTGGTTGTGTATTGGCGCAGTGGTGAGTGCAGGAGCATTTGGTGCACATGCATGTTTTTTTAGCGATGCAACAATACTAGCATCGCAGGGAGCGGAGTGTAATAATTACGCACATGGAATTACGCAATTACCGTATGCTTTAATTTCGTTTTCTATAAGTTGTGTAGTGTATGTTATTTTAGGATTTGCATTTTAATCTAGTTTAGAATAAGAATATGTTTAAAGAAGAAATTATAAATGATATCATAAAAATTGTTCACACAAAACCTGAATATGCGCAGGCATTGGAGGAACTGCAATACATTGTATTTCCAAATTTAGCTGCTGATGAAATATTAAAAAAAGAACAATATGTGAAACACCTCGAAATATTTCCGGAGGGGCAATTAGTTGCTTTGGATAATAATAAAGTAATTGGCGGAAGCACCACCATGCGTTATCATTTCGATTTGGAGAATCCTGTTCATCATACGTTTTCTGAAACATCCGCAGGTGGCTGGTTGACAAATCATGACCCGAATGGTGAATGGTTATACGGTATTGATGTGAGTGTGCATCCTGATTATCGTGGAAAGGGTATTGCGAAAGCATTTTATCGCATCAGAAATCAAATTGCAAGAGAATTAAATTTGAAGGGACAATTAGGTATCGGTATGTTAAACGGATATATTAATTATAAGGAGAAGATGACCATTGATGAATATTATAAAAAGGTAAAAGAACACGAAATCTTTGATCCGACAGTTTCGGTGCAGGAGAAAATTGGGTTTGAATTAAAAGGATTGATGAAAGATTATTTGAATGACCCGACTTGCGGAAATGCCGGGGCAATCATAGTATTGAAGGTTAACATGTAATATCAGTAATATAGATTGCGGGTAATCCCCGATAGTTATCGGGACGCAATGACACTTCGACGGAACTGTCATGCCGGACTTGATCCGGCATCCTAAAATAACTATTTATAAATTGAAATAAATTAAGATGTCAGCAATAAACTTAAAAACATCCATCCCCGGGCCAAAATCAATTGAAATGATTGAACGCAGAAAAAATGTTATGCCGCTCGGCTTAGCAAAATCAACAGAAATTGCAATTGCTTCTGCTGAAGGGGGAGTAGTAATTGATGTTGATGGAAACACATTATTGGATTTCGCCGGTGGTATTGGAATGATGAATATCGGACATCGAAATGAACAGGTAGTGAATGCCATGAAAGAACAATTGGATAAATACATTCATATCTGTTCACTTGTTGCAACCCCAGAGCCTTATGTAGAATTGGCGGAATTATTAAATCAATTAACACCCGGTAATTTCCCCAAAAAAACGTTGTTGGCAAATAGTGGAAGTGAAGCAGTAGAAAACGCAATCAATATTGCAAGATATTATACCAAACGCAATGCAGTCATTTGTTTTGAAGGGGGCTATCACGGCAGAACATTATTGACATTAAGCTTAACCAGTAAATATGCTTTATTTAAAAAAGGATTTGGCCCGTTTGTCAATGATGTGTACCGTTTTCCTGCTCCGAATGTATATCGCAAGCCGGATAACTTTTCCGATGATGATTATATTGGTTATTGTATTAAACAGTTTGATGAAAAACTCATTTCACAAATTGATGGCGATAGTGTTGCCGCAATCATTATCGAACCTGTGCAGGGTGAAGGTGGATTCATTCCTATGCCGGGATTATTTTTGGAAAAATTAAGAGCCGTTGCAGATAAACATGGAATTGTTTTAATATTTGATGAGATCCAATGCGGTGCAGGCCGAACCGGCAAATTATTTGCCTGCGAGCATTTTAATGTAATTCCCGATATTACTTGCCTCGCAAAATCCATTGGTGCCGGCATGCCGGTCAGCGCAATTACCGGTAAAGCTGAAATATTGGATAGTGTACATTTGGGTGGGGTAGGAGGAACCTACGGCGGAAATCCCGTTGCATGTGTTGCGGCAATTGAAGCGTTAAAGATTTTAAGCAGCCAGGAATTTTTGAAAAGAGTTAATCAGGTTGGTGAGTTGATCGGGACAAAGTTGGATGAGTGG
>JACMJP010000399.1 GCA_014380545.1 Chitinophagales bacterium
ATTTAAGTACAGGAGGAACCGGTAAGACCCCACATGCTGAATATATTATTCGTTTATTAAAAGATAAATACAAACTTGCAACTCTTAGCAGGGGATATAAAAGAAAATTGAAAGGGTATGCGCTTGCAACAGAACTGAGTTTAGTGGAAGATATTGGTGATGAATCAAAACAGTTCAAACAAAAATTTTCTGATGTTGAAGTGTGCGTAAGTGAAAACAGGGTAAAAGGGGTCTATCAATTATTACAGGATGAACCTGAGGTGAGAGCGATAATTATGGACGATGGTTTACAACACCGCAGAATAAAACCCGGAATGCAAATTCTACTTACATCGTTTACTAATTTATTTTGTAATGATTTAATATTACCTGCAGGAAATTTACGGGAACCAAAATCCGGCTATAAAAGGATGCATATTATAATTGTAACAAAGTGTCCCATCACATTGAAGCAATACACTGCTGATGGCATTACAAAAAAAATAAAACCAAAAGAACATCAAAAAATATTTTTTACAACTGAACAGTATGAAGAAATAAAACCATTATTCAGTGACCAGAAAATAAATTTTTTTAACAGATTTGAAGCAGCTTTGCTTGTAAGTGGCATTGCAAAAAATGATTCATTTATTAAATATTTACAAACTTTATTCAAACATGTTGACGTAATGCGCTTCCCGGATCATCATTATTTTACTGAACAGGATATTAATGAGATAAAAAAAGCAGGAGAAAAAATTATCATTACAACAGAAAAAGATGCAATGCGATTGATGGAGCAGAAGGAATTTATTCTTCAAAATGAAATACCTTTTTTTGTTTTGCCTATGAAAATTTCTTTTATGCTTAATCAGTCAAATGGATTTCATAAAGTCGTGGAAGAATACGTTGCTTCTACACTAGCAGACTTTGATATTGTCTGACCCATGCATGATAAATACTTTATATTTGTTGCAAATTATTATTAAAAAATGGAGAGTTTATTAGATCGGTTAAATGATGCAGTGCATTATATACGTTTGCGAACAGATTTTATTCCTGAGTGCGGAATTATCCTGGGCACGGGCCTGGGTAACCTGGTTTCGCATATTAAAGTGCAAACAGAAATTAATTATTCCACGATCCCGCATTTCCAGGTTTCAACAGTTGAGAGCCATTCAGGTAAATTAATTTTTGGGACAATAGGAAGTAAAAAAGTGGTAGCTATGCAGGGAAGGTTTCACTACTATGAAGGATATACAATGGATGAAGTAGTATTTCCTGTACGGGTGATGAAAATGCTTGGTATAAACCAACTATTTATTTCTAATGCAGCAGGAAGTTTAAACAGTAAAATAAATAAAGGCGATCTTATGATCATAAGGGATCATATTAATTTGCAACCTTCTAACCCATTAATAGGATATAACGAGTATGAGCTCGGACCGAAATTCCCTGATCCGTTATATGCGTATGATAAAACATTAATTGAAAAAGCCCTTGCCTTAGCAAAAAAAAATAAAATAAAATGCCATAAGGGAGTTTATGTAAGTGTACCCGGTCCGATACTGGAAACTCCCGCAGAATATAATTATTTACACATTATTGGCGGCGATGCTGTTGGTATGAGTACAGTGCCTGAAGTTATTGCTGCAGTTCACATGAGCTTACCAGTATTTGCAATTTCAGTAATAACTGACAGAGGCTATCCTATAGAAGACATACAGCCTGTAACAGTAGAAGAAGTAATAGCCGTTGCAAAAGAAGCAGAACCTAATTTGACATTTATACTAAAAGAATTAATCAGCAGTTTATAATTATTTTATACAAATTCATTTGAAATATTTTGTAAATATATTTTCACAGGGTTTTCTTCTATCTTTTTTGCTTATATCAACGCACCTGTTTTCTCAAACTGAAATTCCGGGCGATACAGTATTAGTTGACTCAACTCAACGATCTGAATATGTTGATGCAGCAGCAAATGCCAAAGTTGAATATTATACTGGCAAAAACATTCATGCATTTCATACTATTGATACTTCATTGGAAGATTTTCAAAAGTTTAATTCTGCGAGAAGAAATATTTTCCAGGATGTATATCTTTCAAATTTTGGCGCTGCTTCTTATTCAAAATATTTTTCATGGAACAGGGATATTGGTTTTGATGCAGGGCGGAATCAGTTTGAATTGTATCAATATGATATTGACAGTATGAAATATTACAGAACCAACACACCGTTCTCAGATCTGTATTATGTTATTGGTACAAATAGCGAACAATTATTTCATGTAAAACATGCGCAGAATTTTGGCCCACAAATGAACGTAACTATTGATTTTGAGAAAATGGCGTCAGAAGGGTTTTATGTCTACGACAAAAAGTCATTTTCAAATTTAGCGCTTACAAGCTGGTTCGAAACAAAAGATGAACTCTATCATGTTCAGGGAGCTTTTGTTCGAAGCACATTAGAAAATAATGAGAATGGCGGATTAGTGTTCAGTAATATTTTTAATGTTGATTCACAATTTAATTTAACTACTTACAACACCTCAGCAATTACTGAATGGAAAAATTTCCAGGCAGAATTACATCAGTCATTTTCGTTAGCAAAGAAAAAACATTATGCAATTAATGATAGTACAATGGGAAATTATTTTGTTCCGTATTTACAATTAAATCATACGTTTGGCTTTAGTGATCATGATTATTTATTTGAAGATACTGGTGATTCTTCTTATTATGCTGTATTATATTCACAAGAAGATACTTTGCGGGATATTTCAGATATCGATGGGTTCTATAACCGCTTTTCAATTTCTAATCCCGCAAATAAAATAATAAATAAAGACTCATCCGTAATAAATAATTTCCTATGGGAAATATTTGCGGAACAGCAGCAATATGAATTAGCAGATCAAAAAAATAATTATCAATATAAAAACTTTTTA
>JACMJP010000400.1 GCA_014380545.1 Chitinophagales bacterium
TAAACGATAATAATTATTTCCGAAGAAAGGGTTATCATCAGCAAAAGTATAGTACTTAACTTCATTTGAATTTCCTGCGGCAATTACATCTCCGATAGGAATGAATTTACCATCCTCCCCCATTTTTTCTACAATAAATTTGGAACTGTTATTTTCACTTTCGGTGGTCCAAAAAAGGTTATTTATTTTACCCTGATTTTCTCCATAAAACGTCGCTAATGAAACAGGTAGTAAACATATTATTTCAATTGTTGCACTATCTACACTGCAATCGGCATCGGTTACAGTAACAGTATAAATTCCGGCGCATAAATTAATGGCTGTCTGGGTGGTTTGTCCATCACTCCAATAAAATGTATAGGGAGCAATACCACAATCCGGCAAAGCAATAGCTGTATCCAAACAAGCGCAAATATTAGAATTGATTGTTGTAATATCTAATGGAACAGGAATAAATTGTGCTATAAAAGCTTCATCATCCCCATTATGAGAACCATCATAATATGCACCCCCACCTGGATTCACAAGAGGTACTGCTTCACCGGGATCATATTCGTTGTATTGCCCTGTCATATATAACGATTTTCCATCCAGATTATCAATTCCAATGCAACTGTTCAGATCTTCATCTTCAAACCCGAAATAAGTTCCCCATGTTTGGATTCCATCATTCGTAAATCGCGAAATAAATAGATCTCCGAAACCTGCATAGGTTCCATCATAATAACTGGTGCAACCTGCATCCAACATTGGCATTGTTCCGGAAAAAGTAGTGAAAGTGCTATAAATATTATTACAAATATCAAGTGCAAGTCCATCCCACTTAAACATATTTTCTTTGCCTGTACCGCCAATATATGTTGACCATATCCTATTTCCACTATTATCAAATTTTAAAAGACAAGCATCTGTTTGCCCTCCATTTGCCGCCTGAAAAAAAGTACCATTATCCTGCACTGGAAAATCGGTGGATTCTGTATAACCTGAAATAAATATATTATCAAATATATCAGTGATAATACTGTTTCCATAATCTGCCAAAGTTCCACCGTAATATGTGGACCATAATCTTGTGCCGTTGTTAGCAAATTTAAGGATCACAATATCAGTATCTCCTGCCATTACAGGCTGATAATAAGTTCCGGCATCATATGTCGGAAAGTTTGTGGAATTGGTGATACCGGTTATAAAAATATTTCCCGAAATATCAGACGCAATTGCATGTCCGTTATCGAAAAGATTTCCACCACAATAAGTTGCCCATAATCTGTTACCGGAGTTATCAAATTTTAATATAAAAATATCTTCAATTCCGGACATTGCAGCCTGATAATAAGTGCCTGCATTTAATTTAGGAAAATCATTTGAGTCGGTATATCCCGTAACAAAAATATTACCTGATGCATCAGTACAGATGGAATATCCTCCCTCCTTTTTTGATCCGCCGTAAAATGTTGCCCACAATCTGTTGCCGTTGTTGTCAAATTTTAAAATAAATATATCTTCATCACTTCCCAGAGTTCCATCATAATATGTTCCGGCATTATAAGTAGGAAAAGTATTAGAAACTGTTTCTCCTGCAACAAAAACATTTCCTGCATTATCAATTGCAATGGAATGTCCCCAGTCCTCATGATTGCCGCCATAAAATGTTGCCCATACTAAAACATGAGCAGGAGAAAATTTTAAAATAATAGCTTCTTCATCTGCCGATTTTACTCCCTGATAAA
>JACMJP010000401.1 GCA_014380545.1 Chitinophagales bacterium
ATTCCCATTGTTGGTGCATAGTTTATCACTTCATTTAAAACAGGAATTTCACCTCTGTGCATCATAAGAGGTACCGTGTATTTTTCTGCAATAAACTTATTTCCTAAAACATGGTCTATGTGGCAATGCGTATTTATTAAATACTTAGGTGTTATCTTATTCCTGGTTATAAAGTCTGTAATTTCTTCTTTTTCTTCTTTGGTGTAATGCCCGGGGTCAATAATTACGCATTCGCCAGTTTCATCCCACAAGACATAGGAGTTTTCGTAAAACGGATTCACGGTAAAACTGGCAATACGACTCATCTTTTATCGTTTATTTGTAAACTTTAAGTTTCATTTTAGCGTAATATGGGCAAAACTACCTATTTTAGTACATCGTATACGGTTGATATGAGGAAGAACATTACATTCTCTTTTTTTAGTTTAATTCTTTTGTTGTTTACAGCAGTTTCTTCGCAGGCGCAAGGTACACAAATCCAGTTCGGGCAAAACAGGGTGCAGTATAAAGATTTCACATGGCAGTTTTATGAAAGCGCAAATTTTTCAGTTTATTTTAACCAGGGCGGACAAAATCTCGGCAGGTTTGCTTCACTTATGGCAGAAGCTGATCTTGAGGATATTCAGAACATGCTGGATTATAAACTCAGCGCAAAACCTGAAATAATCATTTACAATAATATCAGCGACTTTAATCAAACAAATATTGCTACCGGAACTGAATTATTATATAATACAGGCGGCAAAACAACAACTATCGGAAATAAAATATTTGTGTATTTTGATGGTAACCATCAAAACTTAAGAAGGCAAATAAGAGAAGGTATAGGTAGAATATTAATTTCCAATATGGTATTTGGGGGAAATTTACAGGAGATCGTTCAAAATGCCGTTTTATTAAATTTACCTGAATGGTTCACTGAAGGATTAGTAAGTTACATTGGCTCACCATGGAACAGTGAACTTGATAATAAATTGCGGGAAGGAATTATGAGCGGTAAATACAAAAAATTTAATCGCCTAACAGGTGATGATGCAAAGTTTGCAGGTCATGCACTCTGGTATTTTATTGCAGAAAAATACGGTGAAGCAAATATTCCGAATTTATTATATCTCATTCGTATTAACCGCAGTTTGGAGAACGGATTTTTATTTGTTTTAGGCAGCAGTGTAAATCAAACAGTGGACGATTGGTATCAATATTTTTATGATCGTTATACACTTGAATCAAAAGATAAACAACAGCCCGATACTAAAACTCTGGTGGCGAGAAAAACAAAAAAGAATTTAATTTATCATGAAACTAAAATAAGCCCTGACGGAAAAACAATTGCTTATGTGAGCGATGATTATGGTAAATTTAAAGTGTACGTTCAGCCGCTTGATAAAAAAGCTGCGGATGTAATAAAAAAAGGCGGGTTGAAAACAAGATCACTGGCAACCGACCAAAGTTATCCATTAGTTTGCTGGGCTCCTGACAGCAGAAATGTTGCTGTAATTTATGAAAAGCGGGGGAAGATGTATGTGCTCACTTATGATCTGGATAAAAAAGAAAAAGAAGTAAAAGAAATAAGCCGCTGGCAAAAAATATTAGACGCATCTTACGCAAAAGATAATAAAACACTTGTCATGAGTGTAATGCAAAAGGGGCAGAGTGATATTTTTTTATATTACCTGCAGAATGCAAGAACAGAACAAATTACCAACGACTATTATGATGATCTGCACCCAAGATGGATAAAGACAGAAAATGGATATGAGGGTATTGTTTTTTCAAGCAACAGAGATGAAAAAAGATTAGGGCAAACAAATAATATTGATACAATATTGCCTGTCGGGAATTTTAATTTGTATTTCTATAACTACAAAACAAAATCAGAAAACCTTGTTCAGGTAACACATACAAAAAATATTTCAGAAAAAAACCCTATTCAGATTGATGCTAAACATTTTGCGTATCTCAGCGATCAAAATGGAATTGTAAATCGTTTTGCCGGGTATCTTGATACAATTTATGATCACACAAATACTGTAGTGTATTTTAAAGATTCAACAGTGGTGAACCCGAAGTTTGATATTGCAAAAGCATATGAGCGTTCTGACTTTGATTCAATAAAATATGTAAAAATATATCGGGACACAGCTTATGTATTTCCAATTACAAATTATGCAACAAATATTATTGAGCATGATGCAAGTATGAAAACAGGAAAAGTTATTGAAACTTTTCGTACAAATAACAGTAACCAGTTTTATATTTCTAAAGTACCATCCGACCTGAGTGCAGTAAACGCAGGAGAGCTGAATAATACAAATTACAGGAATTTTATTGATGCAAAAAAAGATATTGCATTTGATAAAACAAATGCAAACACTGTTGAAGTAGCAGCTGTAAAATCTGACACCTCGGTAAACAAAAAAACATTTTTCAATTCTGATTTTAAAGATACAACTGAAACAGAGTTGGTTTTAATTGATACTATTCAAAAGAAAGTTATTAATGATGGCATGTACTTTCAAAATGAATTTCCTGAGGCTGATGCTGATGAGCTTGCAGAATTTACACCTGTTATTTTAGATAATACAAACAATCCTGATCAAACAAATATTTCCGCCAATGGAATTAAACAAACCCGCATACAGCCCTATAAAATAAAATATTCAAATCAGTTTGTATTAAGCCAGCTCGATAATTCATTATTCATTAATAAATACCAAAGCTTTAATGCATCAGGAGGGTCTTTTATTAATCCTGATCTCAGCGGGCTATTTACCATTAGCATTACAGATCTTTTTGAAGACTACCGTTTTACCGGCGGCATCCGTTTCCCTACAAGTTTTAGCGGCGGCGAATATTTTTTAACCTATGAAGATCTGCGCAGCCGCATTGATAAAAGATTAACATGGTATTACAGTTCAGAAAGAAATCAATATACATTTCAGCCTGTCTGGTTTCCGGTTGTGGAAGCAAATAACAGGACAAATATTATTGAGGCAAGCGCAAAATATCCTTTTGATGTAGTTAGAAGTGTAAGGGCAAGTGTTAGCTACCGCTCCGATAAAATTGTTTTTCTTGCAGGCGATACTTTTAGTTTGAATTTACCAAACTATAAAGAAGACTGGGTAAACATTCGTTTGGAATATGTGCATGATAATACCTATCCTGTAATGACAAATATTTTAAACGGCACACGATATAAAATTTGGGCAGAAGTACACAAGCAGTTTGCAGTTAATTTAGATGAAGGTGTTGATATAAGTTTAAATGATGGTTTTCTTGGTTTAATAGGATATGATTTCCGCCATTATCAAAAACTCCATCGCCAGATAATTTGGGCAAACAGGTTTGCAGGTGGTGTAAGTTTCGGTCCGCAAAAAATGATATATTATTTAGGCGGTGTGGACAGTTGGCTGTTACCCGAATTTAATTACAGTACTGAAATTAATTTAGATCAGAATTATGTATATCAAACTTTGGCAACACCCGTTCGGGGTTATGAGCAAAATATAAGGAACGGAAATGCATACGCTGTATTTAATTCCGAGGTTCGTGTTCCTATATTTTCTTATTTAATTGCAAAGCCCATTAAATCTGATCTTATAAAAAACTTCCAGGCAGTAGCATTTTTTGATGCCGGCAGCGCATGGGAAGGTCTCTCACCATTCGAGCAGGATAACCCGTATAATACAGTTACAGTTGGGCAGGATCCGCTGCAGGTTGATGTAAACTTTTTCCGTGATCCTGTTGTGGCAGGTTTTGGCTATGGTTTAAGAACCACCATATTCGGATATTTTTTACGGGTTGACCGTGCTTACGGTATTGAGCTGAACGGGCTCACCGACCCGAGATGGTATTTTAGTTTGAGTTTGGATTTTTAAATACATAAAAAAAATTTGAAGCATCACCTTTTTCTTTCTTCGTTAACTTACTACCTGCCATCCATTACAATCTTTTTTAATTATTTATTTTCAATTGTAGAAAAAAGGATTTCCATTACTGTCAGGGCTAATTACATTCCTTTTCTTTCTTAGTAACCGGACAACTTCATTTGCGGTAGCATCCGGTTATGAGTTATTTGTATCTTTAAAGTAGATACTTTCAATAACTATGAAAAAAATACTGCTTCTGTTTTTATTTTTTCCATGTTTTGTTTTTTCGCAAAGCCATAACGCAAACTGGTTTTTTGGAGATTCTGTAATGCTCAATTTTAACGACGGGGTAATTACGCCTTCTAAAGCTCCCGGATATGCTTATGAAGCAAGTATATCTTATTCTGATGAAGATGGTAATTTATTATTTTATAGTGATGGCAGTATTATATGGAATAAAGATTTGGAAGAGATGAATAACTCTCCCATTGAGCAAAGATCTTATGTTGAAGGTTCCGGGTCAAGCATGTGCCAGGGTTCAGTTGTTATTCCCGACCCCGGTAATAGCTCTGAATATTATATCATTAATCATGTTGGCGAAGGACTAAAATATAGTATCATAGATATGACTTTAGATGAAGGTTTGGGAGATGTAGAAGAGGTAATGAAAGATATTTGGATAATAGAAGAATATATAACTGAAAAACTACAAGCGGTTAAACATGCAAATGGAAGAGACTGGTGGGTATTATTTCATAAACGTATACCGAGCTTTGGTGAAGATAGCACAAATACATTTTATAAATTATTAATTACGCCTGAAGGAATATCAGGACCTTTTGAACAGAATATTGGCATAAAACGAAATGATTTTTATTTAGGTCAGATGGTATTTTCACGGGATGGTAGTTTATTGGCATATACTGAAGGAAATGATCTTGAAATATTTAATTTCCACAGGTGCACGGGAGAATTAAGTGAATATAAAAATATAATTTCTGTAAATGGTCCCGGATATTATCCATATGGTTGTGCATTTAGCCCTAATGGCAGCAAAATCTACATATCAAATGGTGTTAGCGGTAATAGCAAAATATTTCAATATTGTTTAGACTGCCCTGATGAATTATCAGAAACAAAACAATTAATATATAATTGCAATATTGAAGATTATGGATTAGGGCAAATGTTACTCGGACCTGATGATCATATTTACTTTCCAATTATATACATGACTTTACCAAATTCAATTTTTACAGAAGAATATATGAATTTATGTGTAATCAATTCACCAAATACCGAAGGGATTGCATGTAATCTAGATACATCTACAATCTGGCTTGGCGGTCAAAGATCTATTGCAGGACTACCCAACATGCTTAATTATAATTTAGGCGCATTAGCAGGAAGTGATTGCGATACCCTTGAAGTTGCAATAAATAATACAATTAATAAAAGCATAATAACTATTTACCCAAACCCAACTAAAGGATATTTATTCTTTAAAGGCAATTTTTCTTCAAATCAATTATATAATATTATTATTACAGATGCACAGGGTAAAAAAGTATTTATAAAAAAAGATATAAGCCTCACACAAAAATTAAACATCAGTAATTTACCA
>JACMJP010000402.1 GCA_014380545.1 Chitinophagales bacterium
GAATTCCCTGCGTCGTAATTGGTAAGGGCAGGGGTTATGCAGAAAAGGTGAAAATATTTATTACAGAAAATAAATTGGAAAACTATTTTATCTTTTTGGAGAATATTGCAAACAGCGAACTGCCCGAATTTTATAAAAACGCAACTGCATTTATTTACCCGAGTTTGTATGAGGGTTTCGGTATTCCAATTCTTGAAGCAATGGCAAGCGGCTGCCCGGTAATAACATCACACATGTCGTCCATGCCGGAGGTGGCCGGAGAAGCTGCTTTATATTTTTATCCCTATCATGCACACCTGATCGCTGAAAAGATTATTCAGGTAACAGAAGATAGTGATCTAAGAAATGAAATGATAAAAAAAGGATTTTTGCAAAGTGAACTATTTGTTGCAAAAAAGAATACGGAGCAGGTGATGCAGATCTATAAATCTTTAGTCGTGAAATAATTTTCACATGCGGTTTACTCTCGTATTCTTATCCGTCGTTAATAGCTGTCTTATTGTTGATAAGTGGGCAAACAATACTAAGGGAACGATGCAACAGGGCAACCAAATAAATGGAAAATATAAAATTGCAATATTCGGCTGATCAAAAGCAAACTGTTGAAATGGAAATGGTGCCGAAAGAATAGCATTAACAATAATATTTATCAGCAGACCTAAACAGATGAAGTTCCAAATTAAAATTACATTTTTATTTATTCGCTTTTTGATAAATCCAAAGTAAAAAATTACGGGTGCTGTTAGTCCGGATAAAATATCAAAGTTTCGCCCTTCAAAGGTCATGAGCCCCGGAATCATCTCATTAATGTATAACCAAAATAACACAAGCTCAACAGGAATTCTGATTGTGTGTAATATTGTTAGGGTCTTTATGTTCAAATTATCGATGTAGTGTCTGCCCTTTGATGTCGCAAAAAGTATAATGATAAAAAGTAAAGGAGGCAGAACTAAAAGCAAAAACCTTGGCGGAACAGTGTCTGTATTGGTATAAAAACCACATAGCGCAATGAAGGTGTGTAATAACAACCAGGTTAATAAAATTAATAAAGTCGTTTTAGACCCGTTGGTTGCTTTATAAAAAAGACCAACAGTTAAGAATGTTGTTAGCATGAAGATAATGCTAATATAAATTGGTAAATTGCCCATTGCCTGAAATATTTTTAATTTACATGCAAAGGTCAATGCGGAATAAGAATTATTGCTTGCCAAATGACAAGAAATAAATTTAGCGATGTAAAAAATCTTTTCTTATCCGGCTTAAAGAAGTGTCGGTTATTCCTAAATAGGATGCAATATTTTTCAGCGGGGCATATTGAAAAATCTCTGGTTTGGTTTTCATTAAATTTTCATAACGTTTTTCTGCCGTTTCATTTATCATTGAAAGTGTTCTTTGTTTCAGAAAAACAAATCCGTTTACCAGCACTGTTCTGCCAAATTCCCTAAATTCAGGTATTGAATGAAATAAAAACTGTAACTGATCAAAAGTGATAAACCACCCTTTGCAATCAATTAAAGCCTGGATATTTTCTTTTGATGGTGTGCGGAGAAAGTATGAAGCCACTTCAAAAACAATTTGATTCTTTGAAAAAAAACCTGTTGTAACTTCTTTGCCGTCTGTGTCGTAAGTAAAAGCTCTCATAAATCCTTCTTCTAAAAATAGATAGTCATTGCAAATCTTACCCTCTTTAAGTAAAAAATCATTTTTTGAAATTTGTATTTCTTTAAAATGGCCAGCAATTTCCTCTAACCGCTGTTTTGCGATTGGGAAGATGGATTGAATAAATATTATTAAATTTTCTTTGCTCATTCTTTTTGCCTGCGGAACATCCAAATTTTATTGACGTTTATTTTTTTAATTCATTTTCTATATTTTTTAATATTTCCAATTGTTTTGCCTGACTATCATAACTTTTATTTTCATAGCATATTAATTTTATTAATACTGTTAATATTGTTTTGCGAATTACATAATAAATTTAATCCGGATTATACAACTTTGTCAACTGCCAGGTCTATTTTCATTCCATTAATCTTTCAACAATTTCCTTTACTCCCTCACCTGCATTTTTTTGAATGAAAATTAAATTTTTTGTTTTTTGCATTTCCGGTATTTCAGGATTGATAATATATTTTGTGGAAAAGGGAGTGGCAAAATATAAAAGTGAAGCAGCCGGATACACCACCATGCTTGTTCCGATAACAAGAACAATTTCTGCAGTGTGCATCATATGTGTTGCAGTTTCCATCATAGGCACCATTTCGCCAAACCACACTATGTGCGGTCGTAATTGAAAACCATCGGGCGCTATATCACCAATATTGATATCACCGGGGCAATCATAATTTACGGTTTCATTTTTAATGCTGCGGCTTTTAAATATTTCACCATGCAGATGCATTACATTTTTACTTCCTGCCCGTTCATGCAAGTCGTCAATATTTTGAGTAATAATTTTTACGGTGTGTTTTTTTTCAAGTTCTGCTAATGCATAATGTGCGGCGTTGGGTTGTGCTTCAGCGATTTTTTTTCTGCGCTCATTGTAAAATTGTAAAACAAGTTGTGGGTTTCTTTCCCATCCTTCTGGTGAGGCAACATCTTCTATTCTATGATTTTCCCACAAACCATTATTACCCCTGAAAGTTGGGATGCCGCTTTCAGCGCTTACACCTGCTCCGGTTAAAACTATTATTTCCATACATCAGTGTGCCGGTGTAACAGTGCTTCTGTGTTCCGGTTTTTCCTTTATTTTTTATTCACCATTCACAACTTCACTAAATGTTTTTTGAATATTTCCGATAATATCTGTCGCATTCATATTTTGTCCGTTTGTATTTTGCATAAAAATATCGGCAGCATAACCGTGCAAATATGTAGCGGTAATTGCTGCATGTTCAGATGTATATTTTTGCGCAAGCAATGCGGTGATCATTCCTGTTAATACGTCACCACTTCCTGCAGTTGCCATACCCGCATTTCCTGTTGAATTAAAATATACTTTCTCATCTGGTGTTGTTATACATGTATATGCCCTTTTTAAAACAATAAAACAACTATATTTTTTGCTCATTGTTTTTTGTAATTCTAATTGCTGAAAAGAATTATCTGTTTTACCAAATAATCTTTCAAATTCTTTCGGGTGAGGAGTGAGGATTGAGTTTAGCGGAATTTTATTTAACAGATCTTTACTTTCACCCATCACATTCAAAGCATCGGCATCCAGCACAACAGGCTGGTCATAGTTATCAAAAACAGTTTCCAGTATTTTTTTAGTAGATGCGTTATTTCCCAACCCCGGACCAATAGCCACAACATTATATTTTTTTGATTGAATTGCTTCTTTTAAATTCGCTAAAGAGATATGCATGAGTTCAGGATAAGTAAATTGCTGTGCATCGCTGCAGAGGGTCACTAAACCACTGCCCGTGACAAGGCAACTTTTTCCGCATAATGATGCTGCTCCTTCCATGCCGGCATTACCTGCAATAATTAAAGCATGGCCATAACTTCCTTTATGATCAAATTTATTTCTTGGGCGGATGAGTTTTAATACTGAACCTTTATCAGAAAATTCATCAGTATTTTTAATATCAGGTAATTTGAGTCCGATATCTATTGTTTTCCAGCTTTCAGCGTATTGCGCATTTTCAGGAAATAGGAAAGCAAGCTTTGGAAATTGAAACGTATAAATATGATGAGCTTTAATACAGGATGATATTGTTGGCCCATCAATAAATAATCCTGAAGGAACATCAACGGAGATTGTAATTAATGCTTCTTCATTTATTTTATAAATTACTTTTTTATAAATAGTTTCAGGTTGCTTATTTAATCCTGTTCCAAAAATGGCATCAACATATAAGAACCCGTTTTCTAAAGTATTTAAATTCGTGTCGTTGAGATGTATGAATGTATTAAAATGAAAGTGATTTAGCCTTTTGTAATTAAGTAAAAAATCCGGAGATGCTTTTTGTATATCACCAACAATAAAAACTTTAATATCATATCCCTTTAAAAATAAATGCCTGGCAATGCATAAACCATCACCACCATTATTGCCTGTTCCGCAAATAATATAAATAGCTTTGGTAAGTGTAAAATCCCTTAGCAATGTGTTTGTAAATGCTTTGGCAGCCCGCTCCATCAATTCATGCGAGGCAATTTTTTCTACCTGAATTGTATTTGTATCCGCTTCCCGAATTTGAACTGCATTCAGTATTTTCATATCATTCGTTTTATGATACGCAGTTTGTGAGTGTACTTTTTTAATTCTTTATTAAATATTCCATGATGATCAATGGTGTCCGATCTCACCTTTCCGCTTGCATGTATAATTTCATTTTCGCCTGAAATAATTCCGGTATGTGTAATGCGTTCTTCTTCATTATCAAAAAAGGCAAGATCACCTTCCTTTGCTTCATAAATAAAATTAATTGTTTTACCATGTTCTGCCTGCTGATAAGCATCCCTTGGTAAATTTATTCCTCCAACTTTGAAAACAACTTGCGTAAATCCTGAGCAATCAATACCAAAAGCTGTTCTGCCGCCCCATAAATAAGGAGCATTCAAAAATTTTAAGGCAAGCTTTTTTATAAGTTCCGGTTTTTTATTTTCACTACTCTGTATAATTACCTGCCCGGCATACACATAATTTTCTTTCAGCAACTTACAATTCATACCATCAAATTCATATAAAGTACTGCCCATTAAAACCGGGAAACTCTTTGAATTGTTTGAAATTGTTTGTACTAATTCGGCAGTTATATATTTTACAGAAGTGCGATAACTTTTAAACTGCTGTTCTGTGATAAAATTATTTTGTTTTTCATTTATCCATCCTGAATAATTATCATAGTCTGATGTAATACGCAACCATTTGCCCTGTGATTCATCAATGGTATAGGTTTCACCAAACAGTAATTGATTAACAAGTTCATATTCATGTCCGGGTTTTGATCGGACAGGGATAACACTTAAAGTTGCGATTCCAAATTCCATAAAATAAATGTCGGGTGAAGTTAGCTTTTGTGAACTCAAAAATCTGAACAATCTTAACTACACAGGTGTGAAATTATGCCGATATTTTTTTTTACTGTAATTTAGTTGCACTTACATTTTCGAAAAATATCCGGCGTATAGAACGAATATAAAAATTTTAGTGAATTGAAGCGGAAAGTCAGCATATTATTAAGACATCTTTCTACGGGGAGAGTGCCGGTGCTCATTGTTATTTTGTTTTTTATATTCAAAAGCTTTACTGTACAGGGTCAGTTGATAGCAAATTTTAGTGCTGATTCTACGCAGGGTTGTGAATTGCTTGAATTATCGTTAAACAATTTGTCAGTTGGCGCAATATCTTATTTATGGGAAGTGTATGATGAATTCGGATCATTAGTTTCATCCTCAACACTCACAAATCCATCCTTCTTTTTAACCGAACCCGGCTCTTACACTGTTTCCTTGACTGTATATGATGCTCTTGGTTTAGATCTAAATCTGACAATTGATGATTTTGCTTTTGTTTATACCAATCCAATCGCAGATTTTGGTTCAAGTGATGTTGCCGCATGCCCCGGAACCTTATTTACATTTACTGATGATTCGGACCCCGGATCCTTCGGCTCTCTTGATGAATATTATTGGGTGATTACAGGTGGGCCTACCTTGCCCCTTGCGACTTCTATAGATTATGTTTTTGAAGCACCGGGCTCTTATACCGTCTATTTATTTATAACAGATGGAGCAGGTTGCTCAGATTATGAAACTCAGCTAATTACAATTTATGATAGTGTGCATGCTGAATTTGAAGGGGATGTTACTGTTTCCTGTACAACACCACTCACTGTTGATTTTACAAATTTTTCAACAGGAAGCGGGTCATTATCTTATCAATGGAATTTTGGTGATGGGGGAACATCCACAGCTTTAAATCCAACACATATTTATACCACATTCGGATCGTATGATGTATCCTTAATAGTTACAAATTCTGATGGCTGTTCTGATACTATGACATTGCCTGATTATATCGAAATAAGCCCTACAGCAACTGTTGATTTTGAAGCTACCCCAATGAGCGTTTGTCTTGGTGAAATTGTAACTTTTAATAACCTGAGTGCTTTAACATCCGGAACATGGGAATGGGATTTTGGTGATGGTATTACTTCAGATCTTTTTGAAACTTCACATACTTATACTGCAGCAGGGGTTTATAATGTATCCTTATCGGGCGACTTTGGAGGCGGGTGTGCAGGAAGTGTAGCCTATCCTGATCTGATAACTGTAGAGGAAATTCCTACAGTAACTTTTACTGCTACAGATTCAGTTGCGGTTTGTCAATTACCATTTACAGTAACATTTAATCCAACAATAACAGGAGGGTCGGTAAGTTATTTATGGGAATTTGAGGATGATGGATTTACGGCAACATCAACAAGTTCAAACCCGACTTATACATGGACTGAATTAGGTAGTTATGATGTATCGGTAACTGTTACAAATGCGAGCGGATGCAGCGCAACATATTCAGTTCCAGGTTATATAAGTATTGGAGATCTTGTTGTAACTCCAATTGCAGCACCTTCTTCAGGATGTATCCCTCTCGGCGTACTTTTCAGCGCATCTGCCGGGGAGCCTTTAGTTACATACGAATGGGATTTTGGGGACGGAGGTACATCAACAGTTTCAAACCCGGGACATATTTATAACACTATTGGATGTTTTACTGTAACCATAATAGCAACTTCTGTAAGCGGATGCGCCGATACTGTTTCAATTCCGGAATTCGTTTGCGCAGGAGATACAGGCACTGCACAATTATTTATTGAAGATACTGTGTGTCCTGCCGCAGAACTGGAGGTATATTTTTTACCTCTTGATTCGATTACTGCCGATATTGATGCAGGTTCTGATTTTTCAATTGTTACAACCGTAGATTCAATCACAACAATAAATTTACCCTCAGGAGATCATGATATTGATTTTATTACATGGAGCTACGGTTGCCCTGATACGTTTTCTACACATGTATATGTTATTGAAATATTAGATAGTTTAATGCAGGTCGATTATACATGTGACGAACCCTACACTGTTCAAATATTCATAGATACAGCAGTAGCAAATACTTCGTGCGGATGGGAATGGGATTTTGGAGATGGAACAACAGATACTGTTAGTGAAAACCCTATTCATACTTATGCTGAACCGGGAACTTATAATGTTTCAATTACTTATAGTTGTATTACTACTAATGAATGTTCGGGCACAGGATTAAATGTGAATATTCAAATTCCTTTTGCCCAGTTTATTCCTGATCCGCCTTTTGTTTGCGATACACCTGCTGTAATAAATTTCATGAATACCTCTACGGATTATATTAATGATAATTTATCCTATGAATGGGATTTTGGAGACGGAGACCCTATTGTAACCAGCACTAATCCAACACATACATTTACAGGGTACGGTACTTATTATGTAACACTTACAGTAACTGACGACAGAGGCTGTGTAGATGATTTTACAGATACAATAGGTGTGAATGCAATAGATGCCTCATTCACTCTAGCTGATGAGGGAGGTTGTGTGCCATATATAGCTGTCTTATCTGATTCTTCAATTTCTGAGTTTGGAACTATAAACACATGGGTAATTGACTGGAATGATGGTATTGTAGATACATTTTATAATGCTGCAGATGTTACCGCTTTGGAACATACTTATTTTAGTAATGGTAATTTCATCATAACACTTACTGCATTTGATGAATTTGGTTGTTCAGATGCATTCGCTGATACAATTAAAGCAGGTGCTCCGGTAGCTGATTTCCTTGTAGATGACAGCATACCCTGCGTAGGCCAATTAGTATATTTTACTGAACTGGCCAGCGGTCTTAGTATTGACTACGAATGGAATTTCGGCGACGGATCTGTTTCTTCTGCAGATGAGCCCGGTCATGTATATGCAGATGCAGGAGACTTTACAGTAACATTAATTGTAACTGATATTCTGGGATGTACTGACACTATGGTAAAACCTGCATACATACAACCTGATACAGTTGTAGTAGATTACACAGCAGATGTTATTGTGGCAAGCTGTAATTATGCTTTAGTGCAATTTAATTCAGTAGTTGCAGATTCCATTTGCGAATATTTCTGGGATTTTGGCGATGGTGGAATATCTGTTGACCCTAACCCTATTTACCCTTATCTGGAAGCAGGCTCCTATTCAGTTTCTCTTACTGTTACAGATTGCAATGGATGTTCGTCAACGATTGTGCACAACGGATATATTCTTGTGCCTGGTCCGTATGGATTTATTTCGTTTAGTGAAGATACCTTATGCGTTGATGAAGCATTTGAAATTTATCTGAATATTGCATCAACCGATACATTAACTCTGTACTTAGATAATGGAGATGTTATAAATCTTGATATTGATTATTCAGATAGTCTTCAAACTATTATAATTCCTTATACTTTTACTACTTCTGGCGTATTTTTTCCGAATGCATTACTTGTAGATACAAGTTCATGTTTAAATATTATTTCTGGTAGTGATAGTATCTGGGTGGGAAATAACCCTGATGCAGCTTACCTTGTTACTGATTCTGTTCAGTGTTTGGGTACACCTTTCACTTTTGCAGATAGCAGTGAATCTTTAGATCCAATTGTCTTATGGTCCTGGAATCTTGGCGATGCACTTATATTACTTGATTCATCTTCCACTTATACGCATACTTATGCAGATACGGGTATATATAATACCGCTCTGTATATTTATACAGAATACGGCTGTTCTGATTCCATGTTTATAGATGTTAATGTACTTCAATACCCTGAAATAAGTTTGCCGGAGGATACAGCAATCTGCCCTGGTCAAAGTGTAATGCTTGATGCAACAGGTGGTTCAATATTTATCTGGACACCTTCTGCAGGCTTAAGCGATACTTCTATTGCTAATCCCATTGCTTCACCTGACTCAACAACCTTGTACACCCTTGATGTAGGAAATGGTTATTGTTATTCAACTGATAGTGTTTTAGTAACTATTGTAAATGATCTTATCTTATTTGCCGGTCCTGATACTTCAATGTGTATAGGGGATGAGGTGCAGTTATATAGTGAGTTTATCACAGAAGTAAGTTTAAATAATATTGACTTTTACTGGACCCCGCCGGATTTTCTAGATGATCCCTTCAGTGTCGCACCTATAAGTTCTTCATTAGATGATATTACATATACTCTCTATGCATCATGTGGCTTGTTGAATGATACAGCTAATGCTATTATAAGAATAAGCAATCCTCCCGATCTTGAAATTCCGCAGGACACGGTTCTTATGATAGAAGGACAGGTAGTGCAGCTTACAAGCGAAGTAACAGGTGGTGAAGGAGTACTTATTTATGCATGGGAACCTGTGAACCAGGTTGATTGTCCGGGATGTGAATTTGTTTATGTATCTCCGGGAAGCAATACCATTTACAGCTGCGAGGTAACTGATGAATACGGTTGTTCCGATATCGATTTTGTGTTAGTAAGAGTGTTGAGTTGCGATGAATCACTTTTCTTTATTCCGAATATTATTACTCCTAATGGTGATGGAAGAAATGATGTATTTAGATTTACTTTTGAAGGAGGCATAATATCAGTTGATAACTTAAATATTTACAGCAGATGGGGCGAGCTTTTATTTCACACTGACGATATGGATGAACATTGGGATGGAACATATAATGGAGCTATATGTAATCCCGGGGTTTATATATATACTTTCAATGCAATATGTCTTGATGGTTCTGAAACTATTGTTGCCGGAAATATCACACTTGTAAAATAATTAAATATTTTGCGTCACATGATTGCTCGTGTATGCCTGATAAGAAACATTAAGTATTGAATTTTATGTCACGATAATAAAAGATGATGCGGCGAAATGTTATTATATATTTACTTATAATTAAGATACACGGCTGAATCATAAAAATGAATACGTTTTTTTCCTGTAACAAAAATTGATATACATTTTCAGAAATGACCCGTTTTAGATATATTTTCGAATGTTGATAGAATAACAATGAGACCATTAAAGTTTATAGCGCCGGTAATAGTTTGTGTGTATAGCTCCATAAATTTATTTGCACAGGATTGGCATTTTTCACAATTCCATTCATCACCTGTAGTAACTAACCCGGCTTTTACGGGATTATTTAATGGTGATTTACGGATAATAGGAAACTATAAAGATCAATGGGAATTTGCTGCGCCATACAGAACATTTTCTATTTCTGCTGATGGTGCTTTTGCAATCTTAAAGAACGGCGATTTTGCAAGTGCGGGAATACAGTTATTGGCTGACAGATCAGGGGATCTTGATTTTACCACCTTACAAACAGCATTAGATGTTTCTTATAGTAAAGCCCTGAGCGGTTATGGTAACCATTTTCTTACGCTTGGCTTTCAGGCGGCAGTAAACCGGAGGTCCATTAATTACACTGATGTAGTATCATTTGATCCGGAGCCTTATGCAATTTCAGTTGATGATAATTTTACTTATATGGATCTTGCAGTTGGCGGCGCATGGTATTTCATTCCAAGTGATGAAATATATGCATTCATGGGAGCAACACTTTTTCATTTCAATGAACCCAATCAAAGTTTTTTGCAGGATGAAAGTGATGTACTTGAGAAACGTTATTCTCTTCAGGGAGGTATGCAATTCCCAATTTCAGATAATATGAATATTTTACCAAGTGTTATGTATAATATACAAGGCCCACACAAAGAATTTATTGGCGGCGGATATTTAAAATATAAAATAAACCATGTTACTGTTACAAAAGAAACTGCTATTTATGGTGGAATCTGGTACAGGAATAAAGATGCAATTATAACAAGTGTGCGTTTTGACTATAATAATTATTTTGTAGGGTTAAGTTATGATATAAATACCAGTACTCTCACAAATGCAAGTAACGGAAGAGGTGGCATAGAATTAAACTTCATTTATATTCTCGATAAAAAATTCAGCGCATCAAAACGCATGAAGAATAGAAGTTATCAATGTCCTAAATTTTAATTCAGCTTAATATTTTCAGCGCTTCGTATTTTGATCTTCAATTTCATAGATTACATAAACTTCATTTTGTGCAATTATTGGAAAAGGATATTTTGAAGTTTTGAATGTAAGTAAATGAGTAATTCCATATTTCTCCTGTAATTGTGAAATGTAATCTGCGCTTAGGTTTTTAAATTTATTGTTAGCATACATAGAAGTTTTTAACCCTATTGGAGATTCCTCAATTTTAAGATCATATACATCTTCAAATCTTTTTGCCCATTCAAGGATAAAACTTTTCCTGTGTGTGAGTGCTTTATAATCTACAAGAGAACTTCTTTCTCCATAATATTTTAAAGTAGTAAAATTGCATGGCTGAATAAATAGGGCATTTTTTGGAATTAATTCTTTTGCCTTTATGCTTATTTCAATTTCAGGAGTTATTTTTCTGTTGAACGGAAAATTGTAATAACCGGTATACATCTTTTGATATTTGTATATGGGAATAAAAATAATGATGGCCAGAAAAGCAAATCCAATTGTCATTGAAATTATTCTTTTTAGTAGAATGTTAATGGAAGAATTCAATAATAACTCAAATGAAACGGCCAAGCCTATTACGGAAAAGAACTCAAGCCAGATGGTAGTTTTAAACCATTGTATTGGTGCGATAGCAGTGCTATGAAAAATCTCAGTCATGATTGTATATATAACGCACCCCGTAATTGCCAAACAAATAAATATAAAAATATATTTATTCTTCTTTTGAAATATTAGGCAGGATAAAAGTATAAGGGGAACTAGTACCACCCAATTAACGGCAGAAAATGAAGACGGCAGATAATGATGTGGGTTTCTGAACTCAAAAAATATTTTATAAAAAAGAGCATGATCAACATTGCTATCTCTGAAACGAAGCTGTATAGAAATAATAAAGATGCCCGCAGTTGAGATATAAATAATCAAGGCTGTAATGGTTTGTTTTATTTTAATTCTTTCGTTCTTTCTGAATAAAAAAATAAATATTTCTCCTGCTGATAGCAATAAAAATAATTGGATACCAACAACAGGGTGCTGAAGGGTGCTTAATGATACTAATATAAAAGCATAAATTATTTTCCTCTGAAGCCAAAAATAAAGTGCCCATGCTCCGATAGCTTTTGCTGTCAGGCTTGGGTGTAGAAATGGATAATATAATTCATTTGTTCCGAGATTAATATTTATAAGAGGAATAAATAATACCGGTAAAACAAACCAAAGCAGCAATTTATTTTTTATAAATAATTTACTGATACTGAATAACCCTGTAAGCAGCAGCATTGAAAAAATAATATGATAAACAAAGCTTGCTGTTTCAATATTGTTTGAAAAAGGAGTAAGGAGCAAGAGGAAAAAAGAACGCTCATTGGGAAAATGTTCATTTGCATGCTGGACATAAAAATCATTCGCATATAGCGAATCATCGGTCATGGAAAGAACAAGCGGATCAAGCTGAATGAGATCACCATCACCAAACTGATAACCCCAGCAAACCAATAGCACGATATAAAATAAAAATAACCCTGCAATTTCTTTTATAGTAAGTTGTATTTTTATTTTTTTCAAATGGTAAAAATTATGAATGCAATTATCAGTAAAAAGGTGTATATAAAGAAATGCTTTAACGGAATATATGTGCTCATTTTCATCTTGTTTTTATGCAGGTATGCAATATAAATAATTTTTTCTGTACAATAGGCAATTATTGTCCCTGCAGCAATACCCGGTAAACCTATTACCTTCATGAGTAATAAACTTGCAGTTATATTAACAATAAATTCAATGCATGAAACCCCCAGCACGAATGTAGTTTTGCCGGTTGCGGTGAGAATGGTTTGCGGAA
>JACMJP010000403.1 GCA_014380545.1 Chitinophagales bacterium
ATCATAATTGTTCTTATATTTATTATTGTCGATCACATATCGGTAATCTTCCCAGATGCGAAATAGTTTTTCTGCTTCAAAAGTTGAAGGCATATAAATTTTGCTCACATTTCTGCAGCCTAAACCATAATAATAAAAAACATCTTTACCCAGATCATATAACTGTTTTTCTGTTTCATCACCGGTTAATATTGCTACTGAAGTTCTGTTCCTGCGAATGATATGCGGGTATTTCCCAAAATAATATTCAAAATATCTTGCTGAGTTATTGCTGCCTGTGGCAATAATAGCATCAAAATTTTCAAGACGTTCCACAAATTCAATTTTATTTTCAAACCCCTTATCAATATCACATAATTTTTCAAACATATACGGAAAAAAGAAAGTATCTTTTGATGATAATTTTATTTTAGCTCTGTTACCACTCATCAAAACAGAAATTATATCATGCATTCCTACAAAAGGGATATTTCCGGCCAATATTAATCCCACCCATTTTTGTTTCTCTTCACCAATAGTATAATTTTCTATCCATCGGTTTATTTTATCTTTATTAAAATAGTTTTCAATAAAGGTTTGTAAAGAAAGATCAAGATGAAATTGAGTGAACCAGGTATTATGCATTTCAGTTTTTGTTAATATCTCCTGGAGCTTTGAATCTTTTTGTGAAAGAATATTTCCGAATTCATGTAATGCTTTTATCTTTTCCTCTCCAGTCATATTAATTTTAAGCTTTTCTTTAGAATCATTCTAAATTTTTATAATTTTAAGTCAGTTTTTGAAATGTGTAAAACGCAATTTTATATTTGAGCGTCAAATTAAAAAAGAAACAAAGTTATGGCAATACATATTACTTCAGATTGTATCAACTGTGGGGCTTGCGAACCCGAATGTCCCAATAATGCAATTTATGAAGGCGGAGTTGAATGGGCTTTTGCTGATGGCACTACCGTGAAAGGTCCTGTAACAATGCTGAATGGTGAAACAATGAATGCAGAACAAAAGAATGCCCCCGTTGCAGATGATATTTATTATATCGTTCCTGATAAATGTACAGAGTGCAAAGGTTTTCATGAAGAACCTCAATGCGCAGCTGTTTGCCCTGTTGATTGTTGTTTGCCCGATCCTGATCATGTGGAAAGTGAAGAAGAATTGCTGGCAAAGAAAGCAAAAATGCATCTTTGATCAGCTAAATCTGAAAGTAAAATATTTTTGCGCTTTATTGATGGAAATTTGTAAGGCGCATTTTTTTTGTACATGTAAACATTTGTGTTAAGAACTGATATATTTTTCACTCCCGCTTTTCCGTTATTTTGCTTCAAACAAATTTTATGCATAAAAAGAATGTAGCTGTTTTGTGCGGAGGTTATACTGCAGAAAGAAATATTTCTCTTGGTAGTGGTGAAGTTGTGATGAAGAATACGGACACTGAAAAATATAATTCTTATAAAATAATCGTTAATGAGGACTTGTGGATTGTTGATCCGCAAAATGTTGCTGTCGATCTGGATGATTTCAGTTGTGTGATAGATAATGAAAAAATAAAATTTGATGTTGCATTTATGGCTATACATGGCTCACCGGGTGAAGATGGAAAGTTGCAGGGTTATCTTGATATGAAAAAAATTCCATACACCTGTTGCGGTGTAATTGCAGCATCCGTCACCTTCAATAA
>JACMJP010000404.1 GCA_014380545.1 Chitinophagales bacterium
GAAAGCCATTACGGATAATGTTTTTTGCCATTCTTTATTTTCTTTAAAATATATACAATGGGCCGGCCTAATAAGGATATAATTGCAGCAATTAGGAAATACGTAATGATGATGTAAAATCGCCAGAAAAACCAAACAAGAAATACGATTGCCAGGGTTGCAATTATATTTCTGTAAGTAAACCAGGGTTTATTTCCGTTCATGAAAAAGTATTGCCGACAAAAATAAAAACATCCGGCGTAACAGGCATTGATTTTCAAATAATTTAAATTGAAGGTTTAGCAACAGCCTCCACCGTCATAAAACCAGGAGCTGCCTGAAATATAAATATCATTTCGATTTAATGAGGCTAAATTTCCTGCAGTTTTATCACAAACGGCGAGTGGCTGATTCGGTAATAAAGTGTGGCCTTTATGGTCATCAAAATAATCCTCATTGCCAAAATAAATGGCAGTTCGCCCCGTAAATATACAGGGACCATCTTTCGGCATCGGGTCTTTTATTGCGCATACCTCTGCACTTTCAATAAAAATGATTTCGGCAGTATCATAATGATTGGGATCTAAAATCCTGTATGGCCTTCTTGCACGTACTTCAATTGTTCCAAATCCAATATCTGTGATTCTGTTAATATATTCCTGCAGTGGTAATGCACCGCTTAAACACAATGCTCTTAATTCTTCATTTTCCCTCAAATTATCCGGCATATGTTGTTCGCAGGTTGGATCACTCATTACTAATCGTCCATGTTTTTTTAAAATTCGGTACATTTCACTGAGTGCCTGCTTTAAATCTTCGTCTTTAAATATATTGAATAAACAATTTTGCGCTGCAATATCTATTGAATCGTCTTCAACAGGCAGATTAAATGCATCACCCTTTCTTAATTCAACAAATTCTCTTTTGAACCAGGTATTGAGCTTTTCTGCTTCTAATAAATTTTCATCACAGGCGGCAAGCATCTCATCAACTACATCAACACCAATCACCCCGCCTTTTTTTCTGCTGAAATATGCAAATTGCAATAATTCCATTCCACCACCAACGCCCACATACATAATTGTTGGATTGTTAATTAAATCTCGTGGATTTACAGTTGACCCGCAACCATAATTCATCTCTAACATTTTTTGCGGAATTACTAATCCCGGTAATTGCCATACCGGAGTTGTTGTGCAACATAATCCTTTCTGCGGATTTTCGGCAGCTTCTTTGTAAACGTTTTTTGTTGTTTCTAAATACATAATTATTGGTGATTTATTGGGTTATTCTGAGTTCAAGGTTGGTGATTAGGTTAATTGAGTTATTGGGTTATTGAGTTATTGGGTTATTGGATCTCTGCATTTCATTTGCACATTGGTACTTTTCCTTATTCTGCATTTCATTGGCTAATCGGCACATTGGCTAATCGGCTAATTTCTTACTGCCTAATGCTACTGCCAGCTGATTATTCATTCTCAAATTCTCTATTTCCACTCATCACTCATTATTCATTTGCACATTGGTACATTTGCACATTGGTACATTTCTTTATTACCTCCAACTACTATCCAAATCCTCCACCGTATCCACATCACTCAGCATTTCCAATTCAAATAATTTACCGTTGTTAGAGATAATTTCATTTTTTGTTTCGGTGAATAGTTTTTCTGTGCTCCAGCTTTTATTCTGAAACAGGCCACGGTTCCATTTTTTCATTGCAATTAAATAATAACCGCCATCTTTCGCCGGGCCGATCACAAAATCATTTTCCGTTAATTTTATGAATGCAGTTTCAATATGTGTTGATTGTAACGCATAACAATCAGCACCGATCATGACTACATTTTTATATTCATTTTTAAAAGGGATTGAAAATGCATACTCCATACGCACACCCAGATCGCCACTGCATTGCACATATTTTTTATAAATGGCATTGGAAAATATGTCATCCCTGGCAACGATGTCAGAGTAGAAAATAAATTTATCCTCAGGTATATTTTCCGTAATATTTTTTGTGTGGCCCAATAATTTCAAATAAATTTCCAAAGCTTTATCGTCTCCAATATCTTTCGCTAATCGGGTTTTCACTTTTCCCTTTACGGGGTTTTTGAGCATGATAATGAGTGCGTTCTTCATTTTCAGTTGGCAGTTGTATAATTCAAGTGGGCAGAAGGCATTGGCAGTTGGCAGTAAATGAAAGAAGGCAGTTGGCAGTTCATAGTTTGATGATTATAGAAATTTATCAGGCTTATTTATCATGGTGTTAATTAATTTACCAACTTCAAGAGATTTTTCATTTAACAGATGATAAGTTATTTCAGGAATATAGTTACATGAGAAAGCAAATTGCAGCCAAACTTGTGTTTCGGAGTTTTCCGCACCACAATCAGTTAATTTGGAAATAAAATGAGCAGGGTATCTTCTTTTTCTAAAGGCTTCAGCTAAATTAGCACATACACTTCTTGTCGATCTCCTGATTTGATCCGTTAAGGAATACGTCTCTTCTTTCGGAAGTTTCTTACTTATTTCAAATATCTCCATCGCTAATTCAAATCCTTTTTTATATGCGTATAATTCTTTAAAATCACCCATATTTATTTGTTATAAGTTTTTTTTACAGTACTGCCCACTGCTACTGCCCACTGCCCACTGCTACTGCCCACTGCCAACTACGAACTGCTAATGCATTCACGCTACCGCTCCGCCGCAACTGCTTCCACTACCCGCTGTACATCCATAACAATGCTGATTCAACACAATGTCTCTATTGTTTAATTTTTCAAGGTCCCAGTGCTTAATATGATTTGGTGCACCGTGATTTACTTTTAATCCGAGCATCTGGTTAAAATCGCAGTCATATATATTTCCATCCCATCCAATGGAAATCGTATTTCTGCACATCACATTTTGAGCAGCCACGGGATTAAAAGCTTCAATCAGTTGCGTCATATAGCTCTCATAATTTCCGGTTTCAATTAAATAATCCAGAAATCTTGAAATCGGCATATTTGTGATGCAGAATAAAGCATCAAATTCAATATCATACAACCTTTTTAATTCCCGTTTGAATTGATTTTCCAAAGTAAGCTGACCGCCCGGCAAAAATGCACCACTCGGATTATACACGAGATTTAATATTAAACCTGTACAGGGTTTTCCGTAACCAACGGCATTTAATTTTTTTAATGCGGCAATGCTATCTTCAAAAACACCATCGCCCCTTTGTGCATCTGTTCTTGATTTATTATAAAACGGCAAAGATGAAACTACTTCTACTTTATGCTGCGCAAAAAACTCCGGCAGGTCGTGATATTTTTTATTTGCCATAATGATGGTTAAATTACAACGCACCATTGTTTTTCTTCCCA